>NZ_JBFBAD010000098.1:0-37106 GCF_040682075.1 Actinoplanes sp. NPDC051411
CGGATGAACGAGATGTGCTCGCTCGCCACGGTCTGCCCGTTGGTGCTCGGCACATAGAGCGCCGCCCAGGCGAAGCCCACCCCGACGATCAACTGGCCGAGCAGCTTGCCCTTGGCGCTGAGCCCGTCGGAGTTACGGCGGCGCACCTTCAGAAAGTCGTCGAGGAAGCCGACCACGCCACAGAACACGAACAACCCCAGCAGCACCAGGGCCGTCATCGTGGGCCCCTCCTGGGCGATCTGCCGCTCGGGCAGCGTCGTGAGGGCGATATGGCCGGCGACGTACGCGAAAACGGTGGCCACGATGAAAGCGACACCGCCCATCGTGGGCGTGCCCCGCTTGCCCATGTGGCTCTGCGGTCCGATGGACCGGATCGGCTGACCGGCCTTCAACGCCGCGAAGACCCGGATCGCCACCGGCGTGCCGAACAGCGAGATGACGAAGGCGACCGCGGCCGCGACGATGACCGCCCTCACGGACGTACCTCCACGAGATCCGGACGCCGGAGGTCGCACTCGGACAGGCCGTCGAGCGTCCACAGCAGCGCCCGGCGCGTCGACCTGAGCCGGCCGCGCGGGTAGGCCTTCGCGAAGTCGTCGATCACGGGACATGAGCTTGCCATCCGACCGCAAGCGGAAGCGGTCGAGTTCCCGGCCCGGCCCGCCGGGGCTTACGGCGAAGCAGACGCGGCCTGGGCGACAGCAACCGGGTTGCCGTCCGGGTCAGCGACGTAGGCGACCCGTTCACCCCACGGCATGTCCGCCGGCTCCCGCAGGACCACCGCTCGATCGCCGAGACCACCGACTGCCGCATCGACGTCGTCGACATAGACGAACATCTCGAACCGGGCGCCGGTGCCGAAAGGCCGCGCGTAATGATCGGACGGCCACGCGGCGTCCACGACCGCCAACTCGGCGGCACCGCGGCGAAGCCCCACGTAACCCGGCTCGCCGTCCGGAGGCAACCGGAAGAAGGCTACAAATCCGAAATGCTCATAGAACTTCACCGTCGCCATCACGCGAGTCGCGAAAACCACTGGAAAGGCGCGATCTGCCATACGCCGAAGCGTAGCCGCCATGAAACGCCATTGTTTCCTTGCGCCATTGTTTCCTTGCGCCACTGTTTCCTTGGCGTCGACGTGAGGCCGGCTCGATGGCTGGCCATGTTCGCTTGCCCATTCCCGGCCGAAACTCGAAGCGCCGCCCGTGTTCAGACTCGTCGAGTTCTTCCGCGGCCGCCGCCATCAATTCAACCCTGCAGCCGACGTGGCCGACAGTTCCCGGTGACGCGCAATGGCCGCATCACCATGACCAGGGGTGGCTGGGATCTGGAGCGGGTGACTCGGGAGACCGACCCGGAGGTGACGCTGCCGGCCGTAGCCCGGATGCGGCGGCTGCCGAAGCAGCTTGAGGCCGAGCATGTGGTCGTGGCGGGACATCGCCGACCGGCTGGGGTTGCCACACAGACGATGCACCGCGCATACCGGCATCTCGAGGAGGGCTGATGTTTCGAGGCGACCATCCGGCGCTGACGCGGGGGATGGGACAGGCCAGAGTGGTGGCGGGCGGGCTCGGGCATCCCCGGGTCGGGAGCGAGCACCTGCTTCTCGCGCTGGCGGCCGAGGGGATGCTGCCCGGGGTCACGGCTTACGGCGTACGGGAAGCGGCGCAGCTGGCGGCGCCGCTCGGAGCCGGGATCGCAGCCGATCGCGAGGCTCTGGCGCCGCTCGGCGTCGACCTGGACGCGCTCCTCGACCGGCTCGGAGCCCAAGGGGTTGACCGTCCGGTCCGGCCGGAGCGGCGGCCGGGAGCTCAGCGCGCCCAGCGGCGATGTGCCCGGACGGTGCCGGCGCTCGGGCTCGATGCGCAGGCGGCCTACGATGTTTCGCTGCGGCTGGCGCTGGCTCGCCGGGAGCGGTGGCATCGGCCGGAACATCTGGCCATGGCGCTGGTCGCGCTCGATCCCGGGGCCGGCTGGGTGCTGCGGGCCGTCGGGGCCGAGGCCGGGATGGTGCTGGCGGAGCCGGCCCGGGCGTTCCCGCCGCGGCGCAATCGGGTGCTGCGGGCCGAGCGCCGCATCGGGCGGCAGGCGCGGGGGTGGCCGGCTGGTGCGTGACTACCAGCGGACGACCGGGCGGGCGGCCTTATCGGGGCGGACGGTCGTCGCCCTCATCGCCGGGTCGTAGAACAGCCGACCGTAACGCGGTTGCGCCGGCGCCGGCAGGATTGTGATAGTCGCCGGCATGACGTGGAGGCTCTTCGATCGGGTGGCCGCGGATTATGACCAGGTGGCGCCGTTCTTCGCCTCCTACGGGGCGGAGATCGTGCGGGTGGTCGACCCGCCGGCCGGGTGCCGCTTTCTCGACCTGGGGGCCGGGCGCGGGGCGCTGACCGGGCCGGCGCTGGCCCGCGGCTGCGTCGTGACAGCGGTCGACGCGGCGCCCGCGATGGTGAAGCGGGTCGGTGCGGACTTTCCGGGCGCCGCCGCGTACGTCATGGATGCGCAAGCGTTGGCGCTTGCCCCGGGCACCTTCGATGTTGTGGTTTCGTCCTTCGTGATCCATGTGCTGGACGATCCGGCGGCCGGGGTGGCCGAGGCGTTCCGGGTGCTGGCGCCGGGTGGGCGGTTCGTGATGACCGCGGGCGGGAAGTTGCCGGCCGGGCTCTCGGCGCGGCTGGACGCGCTGTTTCTGGAGTTTTCCGCCTATCTGCCGCCGGGCGGCAGCATGGGGCAACCTCTCGACCCGGCCCCAATGCTGGCGGGGGCAGGGTTCGCCGCCCTGCGGGAGGAGTTCGCGAGCGTGGCGGTTCCGTTCGGGGACAACGAGATGCTGTGGCGGTGGGCGCTGAGCCACGGCTATCGCGCCTTCATCGACGATCTCCCCGAGGGGCGGCGGGCGGAGTTTCGCGAGCGGGTTCTCGCGCTGCCGGCCGACGACCGGGTGCTCCGGCGGACGACGGGACTGTGGTCGGGTGTCAAACCCTAGAACAGGGCCATCTGACCGGGGGTCGGGTCGCGGCGGGCGGTCAGGCCGCTGCGGAACACCCACGGGCGCTGCTCGGGGATGGTCTCCTCGATCGCGGGGGCGACGCCGCCGACCAGGGCCCACAGGGACGGCCCCAGGTTGATGCCGCGGGCCTGCAGGGCGCGGCGCATGATCAGGTAGTCGAGGGGGAGGCGGGCCGCGGACAGGGCCGGCAGGTCGAGGTCGGCGCGCATGCTCATCAGGCGCCGGTTGCGGTCGACGGTCTCGCGGGACTCGGGCGAGAGGAAGTGGGTGGCCGCGAGCTCGCCTACGGCTTCGCGGAGGGCCGCGGCCTCGGCCGCGAAGGCGGCGTCGACCGAGCCGAAGGAATTCAACAGCTTGGCGGCGGTGGTCGCGCCGAAGCGGCGTACGCCGTGCAGATTGTCGGACGGGTCTCCGCGCAGGGCGGCGAAGTCACGGTATTGGCCGGGCTGTACGCCGCAGACCGCGGGTAGGCCGTCGGCGTCGATGAGCACGGCCTCGTCGAAGCCGCCGTTGCGCACGCGCAGCACCGACGTGTTGTCGTCGATGAGGGCGAACGCGTCCCGGTCGCTCGTCATCAGCACCGACTGCCAGCCCGAGCGGCGCGCCGAGGAAGCCGCGGAGGCGAGGACGTCGTCCGCCTCGTACGCCGGGGGGACGACCACGCAGACGCCGGCGGCCCGCAGCAGACCGGGAGCCTCGGTGATCTGTTCGGTGAGGTCGGCCGGTTTTTCCGGCCGGTGGGCTTTGTAGGCCGGATAGTCGATGCGCCGCGCCGACGAGACCGGGCAGTCGAAGCCGACGACCACCGCGTCGGGGTTGAGCGAGGCCGCCGCCCGGGCGAGGTAGCCGACGAGCCCGCGGAGCGCCCAGATCGGGCGGCCGTCGTCGGAGAGGTGGCCCTCGGCTGCGCCGGCGTGGTAGGCGCGGTGCAACAGGCTGTTTCCATCGAGGACGAGCAGCAGGGGCACGGGCGAAGCTTACGCGTGACCCGCCGGGACCATCACTCCCCTGATGGGCCCGGCGGGAACCTGTGCACGTTCACATGAGGCGCACGAACAACATGTGCACCTAGAAATGTGAACGATAACAACGATGAAGTCAAGGGTGGGAGGGTGATGCGACGCTGTCGCGGACGACAAGCGCGGGGGCGATCGTGCGGCGGGCGTGGTCGCCCGGGCCGTCGTTGATCTGCTCCAGCAGCAGCTCGAGGCTGGCCGTCGCCGCGGCGTCGAAATCGGGCCGGACCGTGGTCAGCGGCGGCGTGAAATAGGCCGCCTCGGGCACGTCGTCGAACCCGACGATGCTGACGTCGTCGGGCACCCGGCGGCCGTGCTCGTTGAGCGCGCGCAGCAGCCCCAGCGCGATGTGGTCGTTGGCCGTGAAGACCGCGGTCGCCTCGGGCAGCCGGGCCAGCAGCTGACCGTTGCGGTAGCCGCTGGCCGCGCTCCAGTCGCCGGTCAGCAGCGGCGGCACCTCGACGCCCGCGTCGTGCAGGGCCGTCTCCCAGCCGCGCACCCGGCCGGCCGCGTCGAACCAGTCGGACGGGCCCGAGATGTGCCACACCGTGCGGTGCCCGGCCGCCAGCAGGTGCTCGGTCGCCGCGCGGGCGCCCGCCACCTGGTCGACCGTGACCAGCGTGCTCGAGCGCTCGGGATCGCCGTCGATCGTCACCAGCGGGATGTCGTCCGGCAGCTGGGCGAGGGCCGGGCCGGCCGAGAAGACCGGCGCGATGACGACCAGGCCGGCCACCCGCTGGTCGAGGTGGCGCTCGACCGCGTCGGCGATCGAGCGCTCGTCGAGATGGCGGACGCTGCCCACGTTGACCGCGAAGCCGGTGGCCTGGGCGGCCTCCTCGAACGCGGTGAGCATGGAGGCGGGGCCGTACAACGACGAGTTCTGCGCGACGACCCCGATCACCTTGGACGTGCCGGTGACCAGGGCCCGCGCGGCACCGTCGGGCCGGTAACCCAGCTCGGCGATGGCCGCCCGGACCTTCAGTCGCGTCTTCTCGCTGACGTTCTTGTGCTCGTTGAGCACGCGGGAGACGGTCTGATGTGACACCCCCGCGAGCCGGGCGACGTCCATCATGCCCGGCGGCCGTCCGCGTTTCCCGTTCACCCGCACCCCGCATCCACCTGTTGCGGGCAGGATATCCCCTTACCGCAGTCCGCCTGCCAGCAGCTGATACGCGGCGTTCCAGCGGAGTTCACGGCGGACGCCCGGCGGGGTGCTGTCCGCATCGATCATGACCAATTCGGTACGGGTCAGCTCGGCGAACTGGTCGACCGTCGAGGCGTCCAGCGCGGTGCTCAGCACGGTGTGGTGCGGACCCCCGGCCATCAGCCAGCACTCGGCCGAGGTGGGCAGGTCGGGGGCGGGCTCCCAGACCGCGCTCGCGACCGGCAGGGCGGCCAGTTCCTCGTCCGGCGGTACGACGTTGATGACGTTGCCGACGAGGCGGAAACGGTCGCCCATGTCACACATCCCGACGACCACGCCGGGCCCGGGGGCGGCCGAGAACTTCAGGCGTACGGGGTCCTCGCGGCCGCCGATGCCGAGCGGGTGGATCTCCAGCCGGGGCCGGCCGCCGGCGATCGACGGGCAGACCTCGAGCATGTGCGCGCCGAGAATGCGCTGCGGGCCGGGGCCGAGGTGGTAGGTGTAGTCCTCCATGAACGAGGTTCCGCCGGGCAGGCCGTAGGCGGCCGACTTGAGCGTGGCGAGCAGCATCGAGGTCTTCCAGTCGCCCTCGCCGCCGAAGCCGTAGCCGTCGGCCATCAGGCGCTGGACGGCCAGGCCGGGCAGCTGGCGCAGGCCGCCGAGGTCCTCGAAGTTGGTGGTGAAGGCCCGGAAGCCGCCCTCGGTCAGGAACCGGCGCAGGCCGGCCTCGATCTGGGCGCCGTAGCGCAGCGACTCGTGCTGGTCGCCACCCTTGAGCAGCGACGGGACGATGTCGTAGAGGTCCGAGTACTCCGCGACGAGCGCGTCGACCTCCGACGGCGCCACATCGTCGACCACGGCCACCAGATCGTTGACCCCGTAGGTGTTGACCGAAACCCCGAAGTGCCGCTCGGCCTCGACCTTGTCGCCCTCGGTCACGGCGACGTCCCGCATGTTGTCGCCGAATCGGGCCAGCCGCAGCGACTTCATGGTGGCGACCGCCATGGCCGCCCGAGCCCAGGAGCCGATGCGGGACGCCGTCCGCGGCTCCGACGCGTGCCCGACGACCGTCGTGCGGACGATCCCGAGGCGCGACTGGACGTAACCGAACTCGCGGTCGCCGTGCGCGGCCTGGTTCAGGTTCATGAAGTCCATGTCGATCGTCGACCACGGCAGCGACCGGTGCGCCTGCGTGTGCAGGTGCAGCAGCGGCTTCCGCAGCGCCTCCAGCCCGCTGATCCACATCTTGGCGGGGGAGAACGTGTGCATCCAGGCGATCACGCCCAGGCACCCGTCGTCGGCGTTCGCGGCGATCATGGTGGCCCGGATGCCGGCCGAGTCGGTCAGCACCGGCCGCCAGACGATCCGCACCGGGATGCCGTCGGCGGCCTCGAGCTGCGCGACCACCTCCTGGGACTGCGCGGCGACCTGCGCGAGCGTGTCTTCGCCGTAGAGGCCCTGGCTACCGGTGAGAAACCAGATCTCGCGACCGTCGAAAGGGTTCATGGTCATCCTGCTTCCGAAAGATTGCCGTAGTAGGCGTCGGGTCCGTGCTTGCGGCTGTAGTGGCGTCGGATCAGGTGCTCGGGCGGCGCCGCGGCCGGGTTGAGCCCCAGGGTTCGGAAGGCGATGCCGGCGACCGCCTCGCAGACGATCGCGGTGTCGACCGACTTGGCCGCGGTGGCGCCCCAGGTGAAGGGGCCGTGGCTGGCGGCGAGCACGGCCGGCACCGAGTCCGGGTCGCCGGCCAGGGTCTCGAGGATCGCCCGGCCGGTGTTGCGCTCGTAGTCGGTGTCGCACTCGGCCGGCGTCAGCTGCCGGGTGACCCGGATCGGCCCGTCGAAGTTGTCGGCGTGCGTGGTGCCGAGCACCGGGATGTCGCGGCCGGCCTGGGCGAACGCGACCGCCTCGGCCGAGTGCGTGTGGGTGATCCCGCCGATCGACTCGAAGCTCTGGTAGAGCAGGCGGTGGGTCTCGCTGTCGACCGACGGCCGGAGGGTGCCGCTGACCACCTCACCGGAGGCGATGTCGACGACCACCATCGAGTCCTCGGTCAGCTCGTCGTAGGGAACGCCCGACGGCTTGATCACGTAGACGCCGCGCTCCCGGTCGACGCCGCTGACGTTGCCCCAGGTCAGGGTCGCGAGCCCGGCGACCGGGATCCGCCGGTTGGCCTCGAGGACATCGCGGATCAGCTGCTTCACGACAGCGCCTCGCGGCGGATCTTCCGCAGGCGGCGCATGACGTCGTTGCCGTGCCGGCCGAAGTAGTCGACCAGCCCGATGTATTCGGCATACAAGGCGTCGTAGCGTTCGGCCGCCGCTTCGTCCGGGACCCAGCCGTCGCGGATCACCCGCCCCATCGCCGCCGCGGCGGCCCGGATGTCCGGGTACGCCCCGGCGGCCACCGCGGCGTGCAGAGCCGATCCCAGAGCCGGCCCCTGGTCCGAGTCGAGCACGTGCAGCGGCATCCGCGTCACGTCGGCGTAGATCTGCATGACCAGCGGGTTCTTCTGCAGCCCGCCGGTCACGATCAGCTCCTCGACCGGAACCCCGGAGTTCCGGAACGTTTCAATGATGAGCCGGGTGCCGAAGGCCGTCGCCTCGATCAGCGCCCGATAGCCGTCCTCCGGCGTGGTCGCCAGCGTCTGCCCGATGAACACCCCGGACAGCTCGTGGTCGACCAGCGGCGATCGGTTGCCGGAGTGCCAGTCGAGGGCGATCAGCCCGTGCGCCCCGACCGGCTGGGCCGCCGCCAGTTCGGTAAGAAGGTCGTGAATGTCGAGGTTTTTCGATGCAGCAAGATCACGATAGGAAGCCGGCACGCAATTGTCGACGAACCACCCGAAGATGTCGCCCACCCCGGACTGCCCGGCCTCGTAACCCCACAGCCCCGGCACGATGCCGCCCTCGACGACCCCGCACATGCCGGGCACCTCGCGCAGCACGTCACTGCTCATCACGTGACAGGTCGACGTGCCCATGATCGCGACCATCCGGCCCGGCTCGACGGCGTGCGCGGGCGGCGCCGACACGTGCGCGTCGACGTTCCCGACCGCGACCACGACACCCGTGTGCAGTCCCATCCACTGCGCGGCCTGCTCGGTCAGCGTTCCGGCGGCCGTACCGAGCTGTCCGATCGGCGCGTCCAGGCGCGTCTCGGCGAAGTCGGCGAACGCCGGGTTGAGGTCGGCGAAGTAGGCCGCCGAGGGGTAGGACCCGTCGACGAACTGGCCCTTGTAGCCGGCTGTGCAGGCGTTCCGGACATAAACGCCGGTCATCTGCCACACGATCCAGTCGGCGGCCTCGACCCAATGGCGGGTCGCCGCCCACAGCTCGGGGTCCTCCTCGAGCACCTGCAGCGCCTTCGCGATCTCCCACTCACTCGAGATCAACCCGCCGAACCGCCGCAGCCACGGCTCGCCGCGCTTCGCGGCGAGCCCGGTCACCCGGTCGGCCTGCGGCTGGGCCGCATGGTGCTTCCAGAGCTTCACGTACGCGTGGGGACGGTCGGCGAAATCGGCAAGGTCGCTCAGCGGCGTGCCGTCGTCCGTCGTCGGCAGCACCGTGCACGCGGTGAAGTCGGTCGCCACCCCGATCACGTCGGCCGGATCGGCGCCGGCCGCCTCCAGCGCGGCCGGCACGGCGGTCTTGAGAACCTCGATGTAGTCGCCGGGCGCCTGCAGCGCCCAATCCGGTGGTAGCGCCCGGTCGGGACGGTCCGGCAGGTGCCGGTCCAGCACCCCATGGGCGTACGCGTGGACCGCGGAACCGATTTCGGCCCCGTCCCGCACCCGCACCACCACGGCGCGGCCGGACAGGGTCCCGAAGTCGATTCCCACGACGAGCGCGCGGGACTCATCGGTCATGTGGTTCTCCTCGTTGAAACGGTGTCGCGCCGGACCAGCGCCGGCTCCACCAGCACGGACTCGGTGGATCGCGACCCGCTGCTGAGCTGGTCCAGCAGCAGGCGCAGGGACTCCCGGCCGACCTCGGCGAACTCCTGCCGGACCGTGGTCAGCGCGGGGTGGAAGTACGCGGCCTCCGGCACGTCGTCGAACCCGACGATGCTGACGTCCTCGGGTACCCGGCGGCCGTGCTCGGCCAGGGCCCGCATGACCCCGAGCGCCACGTGGTCGTTCGCCGCGAAGATCGCCGTGCAGTCGGGGATGCGGGCCAGCATCCGGCCGCACTGGTAGCCGGACGCCGCCGACCACCCCGCCCGGGTCATCGGCGGCGCCTCCCGTCCCGCCTCGGCGAGCGCCGCCCGCCAGCCCTGCTCGCGGGCCCGGCTGCCGTGCCACTGCTCGGGGCCGGCGACGTGCCAGACCGTGTGATGGCCGGCGTCGAGCAGGGCCTTGGTGGCCAGCGCGCCGCCCGCCTGCTGATCGACCGAGACGTTGGCGACCTTCCACTCGGGAAGCCCGTCCACCGTCACGATCGGGATGCCGGGCGGCACCACCTGCATGGCCTCGGCCGCCGCGTCGACCGGCGCGATGAACACCAGGCCCGCCGCGCCCTGCTGCACCAGCCGCTCGACGATCCGCCGGGACGCCGTGGTCGCGTCGTACCCGGCGACGTGCCCGACGGTGAGCGACAGATCGGCGCCCAGCGCCGCCTCACCGATCGCCTGCACCATGCTCGACGGCCCGTAGAGCGTGGTGTTCTGGGCGACCACGCCGACCACATTGGAGCGGCCGGTCGCCAGCACCCGGGCCGACAGGTTGCGCCGGTAGCCGAGTTCGGCGATCGCGGCGAGCACCCGGGTGCGGGTGGTCGCCGACACGTGCGGGTGGCCGTTGAGCACCCGGGAGACGGTCTGGTGCGACACCCCGGCCCGGGCCGCGACGTCGGACATGACCGGCCCCCGGATCGGTGGCGGCAGCGGCGGGCCGGAGGTGGTGCCGGTCATGCGTCGGCCGTGGATGCTCGGCGACTCAGGATCGCCTGGACGATGACCACGACGAGCAGGAAGCCTCCGGAGACCACCTGCTGGACGTACGAGTTGAGGTTCGCGCCCTGGACGATCAGGTTCTGGATGACGAACAGCAGCAGGATGCCGGCGAGCGTACCGACCATCGACCCGACGCCACCGGCGAGCAGCGTCCCGCCGATGACCACCGCGGCGATCGCCTGCAGCTCGTACGAGTCACCGATGCGCGCCTCCTGGCCGCCGCCGGACAACGCGGTCGTCAGGATGCCGGCGAGGCCGGCGCAGAGGCCGCTCACCACGTACACGATCGTCGTCGTCCGCTTGACCGGCAGGCCCATGAGCTCGGCCGCCGAGTCGTTGCCGCCGACCGCCTGCACCGACTGGCCGAACGGCGTCCGGTTGAGCACCCACCAGCCGATCGCGAAGACCACCAGCATGATCCACACCGGAGTGCCGATGGTCGCCAGCTTGCCGGTGCCGAGCGTCTCGAAGGTCCGGAAGCCGGCGATCTGCGGGTGGTCGTTGCCCTCGTGGGTGATGAAGTAGACAAGCCCGCGGATGCCGGTGAGCCCGGCCAGCGTGACGATGAACGGCGGCAGCCGCAGCCACGACACGATCACGCCCTGCACGAGCCCGACGAACCCGCACGCGGCCAGCGCGCCGGCGACCGCGGCGAACGAGCCGTACCGGGCGAAGTCGGCGCTGAGGATGACCGCCAGCGCATACGTCGACCCGACCGACAGGTCGATGCCGCCCGAGATGATCACGAAGGTCATGCCGGCCGCGATGATGCCGATGAACGAGGCGGCCAGCGCCACATTGCGCAGGTTGTCGGGCTTGCCGAAGGTCGGCACCAGGATCGTGCCCAGGACGACGACCAGCACCAGCACCGCCACGGCGCCGTTGCGGGAGATCAGCGAGGTCAGCGCCCGGGCCCGGGCGCGGGCGGCCTCCCGGCCACCGTGGTCGGCGGCGACCGCCACCGGTGTCTCGGTTGTCACGGCGCGCGTCACCTTGAACCCCTTGTCGGACGCTGGATGTAGACGGCGGCGATGATGATCAGCGCCTCGACCATGCGGGCGACCGACTCGGGCGCGTTGTGCGAGACGAGCGTGGTCTCCAGCAGCTGGATGAGGATCGCGCCGGTGACCGTGCCGAGCACCCGTACCCGGCCGCCGTTGAGCGCCGTGCCGCCGACCACCACCGCGGTGATCGCGCTGAGCTCGTACAGCAGGCCGATGTACGACGGGTCGCTGGCCCGCAGCCGGGCGGTCGCGATCACGCCGGCCACCGCGGCGAGCATGCCGGACAGCGCGTAGACGGTGATCAGCGTGCGCTTGACCGGCAGGCCGGCCAGCACGCTGGCCCGGCGATTGCCGCCGATGGCGAGCAATCGGTAGCCGAAAGCGGTCCTCCGGACCAGGAACGCGACGATCACCGCCAGCAGGGCGGCGACAATCATGACGTACGGGATGCCGAGGAACTTGCCCAGCCGGACCTGGGCGAAGAACGGCACGAACAGCTCGACCAGCGCGCCCCCGGTGATGACCAGCGCGATGCCGCGCCCGGCGACCAGGACGCCGAGCGTGGCGACGATCGGCTGCACCCGGGCGACCGCGACGACCACGCCGTTGAACACGCCGACGATCAGGCCGGCCAGCACCGCCACGATGATCGCGACCGCGATCGGCGCGCCGAAACCGCCCTGCCCCGGGGCGATGACCACCTTGGCCAGAACAGCGCTGGCGATCGCCATCGTCGTGCCGACCGACAGGTCGACGCCGCCGGTGCCGATCACCATGGCCATGCCGAGCGAGACGATGATGACCGGTGGGAGCTGCGAGAACAGCAGCTGCAGCGTGTCCACCGTGACGAAGTTGGTCGTGGCGATCACGTTGTAGACCACCAGGATCAGCAGTGCGAGATAGACGCCGTGCTCGCGGATCCACGTGCTCACGGCCGTACGGTCGTTGAGTTTGACCCTTTCCAGGACCGTCATCGCTCGCTCGCCTCCTCGGCCTCGACCCGGTCGGCGGCCGCGTCGGCGATCAGATCCATGATGGCGTCCTCGGTGATGTCGTCGCCGACGAGCTGGCCGAGCTGGGTGCCGTCGCGCAGCACCACCACGGTGTCCGACCCCTCGACCACCTCCTCGAGCTCGCTGGAGATCAGCACCACTGCCATGCCCTTCTCGGCCAGCTCGGCGATCAGCGCCTGCACCTCGGCCTTCGCGCCGACGTCGATGCCGCGGGTCGGCTCGTCGAGCAGCAGCACCCGCGGGTTGAGGCAGAGCAGGCGGGCGAGCAGAACCTTCTGCTGGTTGCCGCCGGACAGCTCGGCGACCCTCTGGTTGGGGCCGGCCGCCTTGATCCGCAGGCGGTCCATGAAGGTCTTCACGATGTCGTCGACCCGCTTGCGCGAGACCAGCCCGGCCCGGGTGAGCTGGGGGAGTGCGGCCAGTCCGATGTTGTCGCGGATCGACATGCCGGGGATGATCCCCTCGGCCTTGCGGTCCTCCGGGAGCATCGCGATGCGGTGCTGGATGCGTGACGCCGGGGTCTGCCGGGTGATTCTCTCCCCATCGACCTCGATCGTGCCCTCATCGAGCGGCAGCGCTCCGAAGATCGCTTTGGCGGTCTCGCTGCGGCCCGAGCCGAGCAGGCCGGCCAGGCCGACGACCTCGCCCGGCCGCACCACGACCGACACGTCATCGAGGATCAGGCGGCGGCTCATGTGCTCGGCCTTGAGGACGGGCTCTTCGCCGGTCGTTCCCTGGCTCTTCAGCCGCGTCCGATTGCCTTCGTCCAGCTCGGCCGCGTCGCGGCCCAGCATCCGGGCGATCAACTGGCGGCGGGTCAACTCGGCGGTCGGGCCGGTCGAGACGAGCTTGCCGTCCCGCAGCACGGTCACCGTGTCGCACGCCCGGAAGATCTCGTCGAGCTTGTGCGACACGTAGACCACGGCGACGCCCTGCTCCTTGAGCAGGGCGACCACATCCAGCAACCGGTCCACTTCCCGCGGCTCGAGCGAACTCGTCGGCTCGTCCATGATCACGACACCGGCGTCGGACGCGATCGCCCGCGCGATGGCGACCATCTGCTGAATGCCGAGCCCGAGCTCACCGAGCGGGCGCCTGACATCGGCGACGATGCCGTAGTTCCGCAGCGCCTCGGCGGCCTCGGTGTTCATCTTCTTCAAGTTCAGCGCGCCGAAGCGGGTCGGCTCGCGGCCCAGGAAGAAGTTGCGGGCCACGCTCAACTGCGGAGCGAGGTGCACCTCCTGGTAGATCGTCGCGATCCCGGCCTGCTGGGCGCTGCGGGGCGAGGCGAAGGCCACGTCCTCACCCCGCAGCCGTACCTGCCCGCTGTCCAGCGGGTACACGCCGGTGATCAGCTTGATCAGCGTCGACTTTCCGGCTCCGTTCTCGCCCACCAGCGCGTGTACGGACCCGGCGTGCAGCTCGATCGAGACGTCCTCGAGCGCCCGCACACCGGCGAACCGTTTACTGGCCGACGTGACCGCCAATACCGGCGTGGTCATATCAGTACGCCGTCCCCGACGAGATCGCCTGCTGGGCGTTCGACTTGTCGTACTGGTTGTCGGTCGTGATCGTGACGGCCGGGGCGCCGTCGCCGTTCACGTACGCCTCGAGGGCGGTCTGGGCGGCCGGGCCGAACGCCGGGTTCGACTCGATCACGGCGTCGAAGTTGCCGTCCACGATCGCCTGCACGGCACCCTTGGTGCCGTCGATCGACACGATGTGCACCTTGGACGTGCCCGACTTGCCGGCGTCGTCGAGCGCGGCCAGCGCGCCCAGGCCCATCTCGTCGTTCTCGGCGTAGATGGCGTTGACGTCCGGGTGGGCCCGCAGCAGCGTCTCGGTGACGCTCTTGCCGTCCTCCCGGGTGAAGTTACCGGTCTGCTGGAAGATCACCTTGATGCCGCTGGCGTTCTTCTGCTTGAGCTCGTCGAGGAAGCCCGCCGTACGGTCGTCGGTGACGTTGACGCCCGGGGCACCGAGCAGGATCGCCAGGTTGGCCGTGCCCCCGGTCGCCTTGATCATCGCATCGGCGGCGCGGCGGCCCTGCTCGACGAAGTCGGAGCCCAGCTGCGGCCCGACGTCCTTGCAGCCCTGCACGCCGGTGATGTTCCGGTCGACCGGAACCATCGCGACGTGCTTCGACTTGGCGTACGCGATCGCGTCACCCAGACCGGTCGAGTTGATCGGCGAGAAGATGATCGCCTTCGCGCCCTTGTCGATCATGCCCTTGATGTCGCTGTTCTCCTGCTGCACGTTCGACTGGGCGTTCGTGGTGAGCAGCTTCCAGCCCTTCGACTTCGCGGTCTCGACCTGAGACTTGGTCGACGCGATGCGGAACGGGTTGGCCTCCTTCTCCGACTGCGCCCAGCCGATCGTGTCCTTCTTGAAGTCGATCTTTCCGATGCCCAGGTCGGCACCCTTGCAGACCGGGCCGTACTGCGCTTCCACCCCGTCCGGCTTGGGCGTGGAGAGCAGCTCGGTGCCGCCGGCCGCGGTGATGGCGGCGGGGACGCCGTTGGTGGCGGCACCGAGCGTGGTGGACACGGGAGCGGCGGAGCTGTCACCACCGTTCGAACCGGAACCGGTGGTGGTTCCGGTGCTGCAGGCGGTCAGGAGAGCAGCCGTGGCAATTGCGGCGGCCGCGGCGGTGGATCTGCGACTTGCCTTCATGTCGATCGGTCCTTTGCAGTTGTCTTCGAAACTCATCAGCGGGGAGCGCGAGCCTCGCGACGCGGCCGATCGATGGTGGGTGATCGCCCGCGTCAAAATTGTGAACGCAAACATGCGCGGCCGTCCAACGCGGTGTCAACCCCTGAGCTCAGCCCCGTTACTCGTTCGTGACAAACCCCCGGCGCACGGCTGACGTGGAAAAACCCGACATCATTGGCGTAAGCCGAGGTGACACAGGGTGTCCTGGCCGTATCGCCTGCGTTTCCAGCTAGTTGATCAAGCCAGCCGTCGTCAAGCGGTTGTTGTTAACGATCTCAGCAGATCAACCGGTCAGCGCCGCTCGCCGTCCCCGCTCCCACTGTTATCGCCGAGCCGTGTCGCCTGACGCACAACTCGGTCACGGAGCGTTTCACGACGCTCGGCCGAGACTCGACGGAATGCTTCCTCCGGCGTCGGTCAACCGGGACGATCACTCCGCAACTGAGCGACAGCTTTCCCAACGCGCGGAACCGCCCCGATGGCGCACCGAACGGCATCGCGCAACCCATCTCCCGAAGCCAACCAATACCGCCACATCCACGAACCCGCCGCGCGTGGATTCCGGACCGCCGCCACGCGACCCCTGCAGGCCGGTGCCCGTATGTGCGCCGGGCCCGCCCGCCGACTGGTGCCCGCCCGCCGGCTGGTGCCCGCCCGCCGGCTGGTGCCCGCCCGCCGGCTGGTGCCCGCCCGCCGGCTGGTGGCCGCCCGTCGGCTGGTGGCCGCCCGTCGGCGGGCCCGTGCGCGCCAATCGGGACCCGGGGCCGGCGCGACCGGGTTGAGCTGGTCTGCGTTGGTGGGATTGTCGTTGAAAGGGTCGGCGCCGGTGCGGCCTTAGCGGAACCGGTTGGCGCGAGCCGGTTGACGCTGGACCGGGCGGCAGGGAGTCGGTTGGCCCTGGTCCGGTCGATACGAGGCAGGTTTGTGTAGGGCCGGTCGACGACGACTCGGCCAAGCCGAAGGCGGACAGCTCCGACGCGACTGGAACGGACCCGGATGGCCACGGTGCGGCCGCTGTCCGCTCGGCGAGGGCGGCCCGGGTCGGCTTGAAGTCGGCCGGTTCGGGCTCGGCGGCATCGGGCTCGGCGGCATTGGCATCGGCGGACGCCGGTCCCCCTGACACTGGGCCGGTCGGCACCCAAAAGCAATTGCTGGCGCAACGCCGAAATAGAGGGGCGCGCCAACGCCGATACTCGTCTGGTTGCAGATAGAGCCTCCTTGAGGATTTGACGATGAATTTGTAATCCCAGGACCGAATGCGAACCTTTGCCTCGACGATTCCAAAGGCGCGGTGCCGCACATTCGGCAATCGTTGCGGTCTAGATCGCGGCCCACCCTGCCATCACGGCCTCGGCTCCTGATCAATCAGGCGACCGGTGCTTCTCGAGTCGGCAATGTTGCTAAAGCCGGCGGTGCCCCGGGGCGGGCGGTGCTCCGGGGCGGACGGTGCTCCCGGGGCGAGCGGTGGCGCTCGGCCGCCGGGCGGCACCGCCCGGATCGCTCGGCCAGGTCGGCATGGCCGACCTGCAGGACGTGCCCGA
This sequence comes from Actinoplanes sp. NPDC051411, assembly GCF_040682075.1. Taxonomy (NCBI): domain Bacteria; kingdom Bacillati; phylum Actinomycetota; class Actinomycetes; order Micromonosporales; family Micromonosporaceae; genus Actinoplanes; species Actinoplanes sp. NPDC051411. The sequence continues at coordinate 16,394 of NZ_JBFBAD010000098.1, forward strand.
CCTGATCGATGACGCCACCTCGTCCAAGGCGCTTCGCGGCTCACCCACCGGCGCCGGCCGACGGCACCGGGCTGACCCGCCTGACCGACCTGGCGACGCACGGCCCTATCCGCACGCTCCCTCCGCTCGATCGGATCGGCCGGATTGGCCTGACCTGCGGGTGAGGCCCGGCCTGCGCGTGAGGCTTCACCCGCGGAAGTGGCCTGGTCGGCGGGTGAGGCCTGGTCGGCGGACACGGCCCGACCAGCGGATGCCGCCCGACCAGCGCGTGAGGCTTCACCCACGGAAGCGGCCTGGTCGGCGGGTGAGTCCTGGTCGGCGGGCACGGCCCGACCAGCGCGTGAGGCCTCACCCGCGGAAGCGGCCTGGTCGGCCGGTGAGGCCTGGTCAGCGGACACGGCCTGACCAGCGGGTGCGGCGGTTCCCGCCGGGGCGGTGTCATCGGCCGGATCGGCTTTGTTGACCTCGCCGTCACGAGCGCAGGCCAACCCTCGGCCGCCGGAAATGTTTCGGTCGAAGCGTGAACCGGCAGCCGTTCGGTGTCGGCTGGTTCGGGCTGCGGGGCCACAGGCTCCGATGCCCGGGAGCCGCCGGTGCGGTCGGCCGGCGCGACCACATCACCGTACAGACGCAGGTTCATCGCCCGCCGGCCATGACGCTGCCGCAAACCCCATTCACGATGCCGCTCATGCTCGCGACGAAACTGCTCAGCCGCGGGCGAATAATTGCGCGCCGCAGTCCGATCCCGCCAAGACGCCACTTGCGATCGGGGAAAGAACTCGAGCTGCGCCATAAGCTATTTTCCCGCACCCGGAAGAGGAAATGTCAGCCGCACCGGCGTGTCGATCATGCCAAATTGATAGGCAAAAGGATCATCGAATACCCGGCCGGACTTCAGCTCCCCTCATCTGCCGCAGCCAATGCGCGTCCCCACGCCCGTCGGCATGAGTGAAGCGGCCCACTGGCCGACGACAGGCGTAGCCGTTCCGGCCGAGGCCGGCGCCCAAACTCGCCGACATGTGGTGGATCTCGCTGGTGCCGGAACCTGAAGAGTGATCGATCTTGAGCTCGGCGGGACTCACCGACCTGTCAGGTGTAGCCTGACAGCGTCAGGGTTGGCCTGACACACCGCGACCACCCGGAGAAGCCCATGACCAGCGAAACACCCGCCGCCGCGCCGGCGATGCAGTTGTGCTGCTCCTTTTGCGCCAAGCCGAGCTCGGCCGTCGAGAAGGTGATCGCCGGCCCCGGCGTCTACATCTGCAACGAGTGTGTCGAGCTCTGCAACGACGTCCTCCGGTCCGAGCAGCCGGACTCCTCCGGCTCGGAGGCGCGGTTGTCGGCCTGGGAGGACGGGATGACAGACGAACAGATTCTCGATCAGCTTCCCCGTGTCGCGGCGGCCGGGGCTCAGACCGAGGAAAGCCTCCAGCGGCTGGTCAGCCTCTTGCGGGAACGGAGAGTGACCTGGGCGCGCATCGGCACGGCCCTTCGGATCACCCGCCAGTCGGCGTGGGAACGGTTCTCCGGCGAGGAGTGACCGGCTGGGAACGAAGAACTCGCCCTCACTCCGGGCGCACTGCCACCGCATAGAACCGGGCCGTCGTGGGCCCCTCCACCTCCGGCCATCCCATCGCCGCCAGCGACTGCGAGGCTGTCGCGTCGACGATGCCGTTGACCCGTACCTCCGCGGTCGTCTCGGCCGAGGTCTTGTGCAGGTAGATCTTGATGCCGTTGTGGCGTTCGCGGGGCAGGGTCAACGACAGTTCCCGCAACACCGGCCGCGTCCGGAGCGCGTCCGGCAGCGCCGCCGACCCGTACCCGATGACGTCGGAGACCACGCACTCCCAGCCGGGGATCCCGGCCGGCCCGGCGGCCGGCGGCGGCGAGGCGGGCGACACCAGCTGCCGGAAGCAGGCCCCCGACGTCTGTGCCCACACGTCGAGCACCTGCGATACCGCGTCCTTCAACGGCCCGGTCCCACTGATGCAGTCGGCGATCACGTCCGAGGAGCCCACCGTGAAGCCGATGTCGAAGTGGCTGGGCCGGCCCGTGTGGTTGGGCAGCGCCAGCCACGACCAGCCCCGGCCCTCCAACACGCCGTGATCGACCCGGCTGCCGGCCGCCACCGAGGGTGCGATCTCCAGCAGCCGTGACCGCAGGAGCTCCATCAGCTGGTCGTCGCTCGGACGGCCGGCCGCCGGGTCCCACGGGCGGGGGCGCTTGGAGAACATCGCAGAACCGTAACTGATCTTCGTGACAATCGGCCAACTGGTTGCTAATCCACGGTTCCACTGGGTGGACGCCGGGTTGACGTCTCCAATCTACCAACCACATCCTGGGTGAGCTACTCACGATACGGATGGAGAGTGCGATGACGAACGCGAGCGGACCGCTTACCGGTCTCCGCGTCCTTGAGCTCGGCAGCTTCATCGCCGCACCGACGGCCGGCCGGCTGCTGGCCGACTTCGGTGCCGAGGTGGTCAAGGTCGAGCGCCCGGGCACCGGCGACGAGTTACGCCGGTGGCGGCTGCACGGCGGCGACACCTCGCTGTTGTTCCGCACGCTCAACCGCAACAAGCGCTCGATCGCCATCGATCTGCGCGCGCCGGCCGGCCGGGATCTGGCGCTCGGCCTGGCCGCGCGCAGCGACGTGGTCCTGGAGAACTTCCGGCCGGGCACGCTCGAGCGCTGGGGCCTCGGCCCCGACGAGATCCGGAAGGCCAATCCGAGGGCGGTCCTGGTGCGCATCTCCGGGTACGGCCAGACCGGCCCCTACCGCGACCGCCCCGGCTTCGGCGGCGTCGCCGAGGCGATCGGTGGCCTGCGCGAGGTCACCGGCTATCCCGACCGTCCGCCGACCCGGGCCGGCATCAGCCTGGCCGACTCGGTGGCCGCACTCTATGCGGTGATCGGCGCCCTGATGGCACTGCGCAACAACGACACGGAGGTCGTCGACGTGGCTCTCTACGAGGGCATCTACTCGCTGATGGAGTCGCTCGTCCCCGACTACGAGGTGTTCGGCGTCCAGCCCCGGCGCAGCGGCAGCGGCCTGCCCGGGGTCGCGCCGTCCGGCACGTACCGCTGCGCCGACGACGGCTGGGCCGTGATCAGCGGCAATGGTGACGCCATCTTCCGGCGCCTGATGCTCCTGGCCGGCCGGGCCGACCTGGCCCAGCATCCGGAGTTGGGCGACAACGCGGGCCGGGTCGCCCACCAGGGCGAGATCGACGCCGCCATCGAGGCCTGGACCGGGCAGCACCCGCTCGACGAGGTGCTGACCGCCCTCGACCGGGCGGGCGTGCCGGCCGGCCCGATCTACACGGCGGCCGACATCGCCAAGGATCCGCACTACGCGGCCCGCGGCATGCTCGAAAGCCATCCGGTAGGGGCGGGCACGGCGAGTTTCCCCGGCATCGTTCCGAGGCTCGAACACAACCCCGGCGGCACCCGCTGGCTCGGCCCCGATCTGGGCGCCGACACCGACCACATCCTCGACGATCTCGGCATCGAGGCGAGCCGGAAGGACGCGCTCCGGCAACAGGGGGTGATCGGATGACGGTCCGCCAGGTCGCCATCACCGACGTGCTCCTCCGCGACGGCTTCCAGATCGAACCCACGATCATCCCGACCGCCGACAAGATCCAGCTCGGCCGCGGTCTGCTCGACGCCGGCCTCACGGCCTTGGAGGCGGGCGCCTTCGTCCATCCGGAGAAGGTCCCGCAGATGGCCGACACGGCCGAGGTGGTGGGCACGCTGGGTGCGCTGGCTCCGGCCAGCCGTCTCTACACGCTGGTCTTCAACGAACGCGGCGCCCGGAGGGCGCTTTCTGCGGGCGTACGCCACGTCCGACTCGTCGTCTCGGCCAGTGACGGGCACAGCCGGGCCAACGCGGGCGCGGATACGGCCGGGGCGCTCCGCCGGCTGGAGCCGACGGCCGCGATCCTGAAGGCGGCCGGCGTCACCGTGGAGGCGTCCATCGCGACCGCCTTCGTCTGCCCGTACGACGGGGAGACCGACCCGGACCGCACCGCCCGGGTCGCCGCGGCGCTGGCCGCGCTCGGTGCCGGCCCGCTGCATCTGGCCGACACGATCGGCGCGGCCAGCCCGTGGCACATCGAGCGCACCGTGGCCGCGGTGCGCCGCGAGCTGCCGGGTGTCGCGCTCGGCCTGCACCTGCACGACACCTACGGCATGGCCTCGGCCAACGCCTGGACCGGCATCCAGCTCGGCATCCGCCACTTCGACGCGTCGCTCGGCGGCATCGGCGGCTGCCCGTTCGCGCCGGGCGCGGCCGGCAACATCGCCACCGACGACCTGGTCAACCTGCTCCACCACGCCGGCATCGCCACCGGCGTGGACGTCGACCGCCTGGTCGGCGTCCGCGACCAGCTGCACACCCTCCTCGGCCGCCGCCTCGACTCGGCCCTCGCCGGGGCGAAGGCCACTCCGGCCCGGCTGAGAGCGCTGTGACCCGGTCGAAATAGGATCGCGCGGCGCGCCGGCCGGCGACCAGACTGGTCCGATGGCTTCCTGGGAGACGGTTTTCCTCGCCCGGCACGCGCAAACCGAGTGGAACGTGCGCCGGCGCCGTCAGGGACGCCTCGATTCGCCCCTGACGGCGGCCGGCGTGGCACAGACCCGCCGCCATGCGGCGGCATTGAAACTGATGGCCATCGATGCGATTTTCGCCGGCCCGCTCGGCCGTACGCGCGAGACCGCCCGCATCATCGGCGACGCCCTCGACCTGGCACCCGTGATCGTCGACGACCTGATCGAGCTCGACCACGGCGCCTTCAGTGGCCTGACCAACGACGAGGTCGACGCCCGCTTCCCGGGCGAGCGCGAGCGGCGGGCGGCCGGCAAATACGACTACCGTTTCCCGGGCGGCGAGAGCTACGCCGACGCCGACGTCCGCGCCGCCCGCGCACTCGGCGCCGTCACCGGCCGCCGCCCGCTCCTGGTCGCCCACGAGATGGTCGGCCGCCTGCTGCTGCGCCACCTGCTCGGCCTCGACCCGGCGGCCGCCCTGGCCCGCGCTCACCCGCACGACGTGGTCTTCCAGATCGACCCCAGCGCGAAGACCTGCCGCGCGGTCGAATAGGTGGTTGTGTTCGCGAGTCCGGGCGCCGCCGCTGGTCGACTTCCCCACGCCTGTCCCGCCGGGATACTGGTCGCGGTGGGAGCGGCGGCACGGTCTCGAGCTCGACCCGGCCGGCTTTCCGCCGACCACGGCGGTGATGCGAACGAGCCGCGATACATGGCGCCGGCGGCAGCGGTCGGACCCTGCAAGCCGCCGTCGGAGGTCTGACTTTCGGTCGAGTGCCGGCTTGCTCCGGTGTATCCGCGGACCGATGCGTGGCTCGCGCGCCGATCCCTAACTTCGTCGCCGTGTACAAAAGTCATCTGAGTTCAAGGTTCTTGATCGGCCTACTGTCGGCCACCGGCGCGGCGCTGGTGGCGGCGTTCGTGCTCGCCCCGGCCGCGCTGCTGGGGAGGAAGGCCGATCTCTCTGGTGCCGTCAGGCGCGCCCTGGTGGAATTCCGGCAGAGCGGCGGACCGCAGCTTCCCACCCAGCTGAAGAACCTGGTCGACTACTGGTTCCAGTGGCATGCGATCAAGGTGGTGATCACCTTGTTCATGCTGACAACCTTCGGCCTTCTCGCCGCCGCGCTGTGGCGAAGATATCGCCGCGGCGCGGCCGGTTACGCGGTGGCCGCTGTCGGCGCGAGCGTCCTCACGGGTCTCGCGTCGGCCCTGCTGATCCTCAACATCCAGGCGGCCGTCGTACCGCTGGTCGCGTTGCTGCCGCTCGCGTCCGGCGACGCGTCGGAGGAGCTACTGGGTCCGGCCGGCTCTCCCGCGGTGACGGTGTTGGTGGGCGAGGTGGGGCGTTACTACTGGGTCATGGTTGCGGTGGCAGGGACGGCATTGGCCGTCGCCGTCCTGATCAGCGCATTGTTGTGGACGCGACGGGTCACCGACGACACGCGGGTCTTCGTAGCGCGACGGGCGACCAGCGTCGTCGCGGGGCTTACGGCGAGCTTGCTGCTTCTCGTGGTGGCATTCAGCGTGTACTCGGCGCTCGAGCCCGCCGACGCCCTGCACGGGCTGCTCGGCGTGGGCTGAGAGGTAGCGGCGGTCAGCGGACGTCCAACTGATCTCAGTCGGCGCAGGGCGGTGGATCCGCCGTCGCGTTCCATCCCCCCGGCTGCTATGCGTGGAGCTGGTCGAGGATGCCCTGGTCGCCCTCGGTGCGCAGTGACTGCGTGGGAATCCGGCCGTAGAAGAACATGACCAGCTCGTGGGCGGTGCCCCAGGCGGTTACGTCGGCCGGCTCAAGGGCCTCATCGGCGGTGGTGCCGTGCGGTAGCTGGGCGGTGCGCGTGCGGTCGGCGGAGACCCAGAGGCGCCAGGAGCGGCCCTCGGTGGCGTGGTAGTCAACGACCGCCGGCTTGTGCGGCCACGGCTCCGTCCCCGCGCAGCAGGTGGTCAGGAACTCGTCGACCCCGTCGAGCGCCACCTCGCTGGACAGCGGCTGCGGGGTGCCCACCGTGGCCTGGGCGTCGTAGGTGTGCACGGCGAGCTGCTGGAGCTGGTGCCGGGCGACGGCACCACTGGTCTGCGGCGACTGCGAATCGCCCCACCACGTCCAGCAACCACGTTCCGGTCCGGCCTCCCGCAGCGCGTCCAGCAGCTCCCGTACCGAGGCGGCGAACCAAGCCGGCACGGCTTCGCGCTCCCGGGGCGCCGCCGGGGCGGAGAATTCCGCAGGAGCGTCGGCGGCCCCCGCGGCGACGATGGCGGCCCACTTGTGGCGCCCCTCCACCAGGTGCTGCACCAAGTCGAGCAATGTCCACTCGGGGCAGCTCGGCACTTGCATGTCGAGGCTGGGTGCCGCGGCGACCGCCGCCTGGAAAGCGGTCGATCGCTCGTCCATCAGCCGCAACAGGTCAGCGAACGCAAGATTCTCCTCCACTGCGGCTTTGTACCACCACACATTGACAACCGTCAGCGATTTTTCGCAACCGGCACGGTCGGGCCTTCCCGGTCGAGGGGGCGACGCCCTCACCCCACTGCCCGAGTGCGGCCGGCCGGATGGGCCGGGGTGCTGATGCGAGCCAGTGCCTCCTCGGCCTGCGCGGCCAGGGCCGGGACCAGGTCGGCGGCCGAGGGCAGGTCGGTGATCAGGTCGACCGCCTCGCCGGCCCACGGCGGCAACGGCGGGATCGCGCCGCGCCGCACGTCTTCCTGGTAGGCCGCGAGCACCGACCGGTCGGCGGCCAGGGCGTCCTCGTGGTCTCGCCAGCGTTCCAGGTAGGGGTGGGCGAGGGTGCGGGCGGTGTAGCGGGCCGGCCAGGCCGAGCCGCGCGCGATGTCGAGGATGCGGTTGCGCTCCGTTTCCTCGCCGCGGCCCGCGATCAGGGCCTGGGCCAGGGCCGGGTCGATCAGGGACTCGGTGGTGGCCTGAAATCGCGTACCGATCAAAGCGCCGGCCGCGCCCAGCGCGAGCGAGGCGGCCAGCCCGCGCCCGTCGGCGATGCCGCCCGCGGCGAGCACCGGGACCGGCGCCACCAGATCGACCACCAGCGGCACGAACGGCAGCGTCGAGCGGCCGTGGGCGGCGCCGTGGCCGCCGGCCTCGGTGCCCTGCGCGACGATGAGATCGGCGCCGAGAGAGGCGGCGCGCCGGGCTTCCCCGACGTCGGTGACCTGGAGGATCAGGGCGGCTCCGGCGGCGCGCACCAAAGGCACGAACGGCGTCGGGTCGCCGAAGGACAGCATCACCGCGTGCGGACCGTACGCGAGCGCGCGCGACACGGCCGGGGCGTCGACCGCCCAGGTGAGCAGGCCGACGCCCCAGGGCCGGTCGCCGATCTCGGAGGTCAGGAGGGGCACCTCGCGGGCCAGCCAGGCGGGGTCTCCGTCCGCGGCGCCGAGCAGCCCGAGCCCGCCGCCCCGGGACACCGCCGCCGCCAGCGCACCCCCGGCCGAGCCGCCCATCGGGGCCAGCGCGATCGGGTGCCGCAGGCCGAACATCTCGGTGAACCGTGTCCTGAGCGCAGTCATCGCCCGATTATGTCGGCGGGGTGGCGGGCGTCGGTACAGGCCGGGAAGATGATGCCACCCGCGACGGGTCCGGCCTACCGCATCGCGTAGGTCAGCGCGACGAGGGCCTCGCCCACGGTGCGGTTCTCGACCAGCCGCAGCGCGTCCGGCGCCGGGAGCCGGTCACCGGTGCCCAGCACGTACGGAAAGACGAGAAGCCGCAGCGTGTCCGCCCAGCCCGACCCGAACAGGGTGGAAACGAGCCGGCCGCTGGCGTTGACCACGATGTCGCCGTCGACACGGTCCTTCAGCGACGGCACCTCGTCGAGCCCGATGACCGTCGTGTTGGGCCACGGCAGGTCGGTGAGCTTGGACGAGACGACGAATTTCGGCATGGTGGCCAGGCGTTCGGCCCATTCGCCGGTGCGGGGGACCCAGCGGGAGGCGAACCATTCGTAGGTGCGGCGGCCCAGCAGCAGCGCCGACGCGGAGGCGGCCTCGGCGGCGTAGAAGGCGGCGAACGCCGACTGGTCGGCCGCCGACAGGCGGGTGCCCCAGCCCCCGGCGGCGAATCCCTCCTCGCCGGTCGGATCCTGGACGACCAGGTCGAGGGTGACGTTTTCGCTGATGACGAGCTTTCCCATGACGGGCTCCCTTCGCCGGTGGCGGTCACCGGCGCAGATATGGACTCCGCGGACCGCCCGGACTGGGCGCTGTCCGGTGTCTTAATCTGAAAAAGGGGAAGGCAGCGGATGAGAGACATGGACGCCGAGGCGTTCCGGGAACTGATCGAGCCCTATCGGCGCGAGCTGCACGTCCACTGTTACCGGATGCTGGGCTCGCTGCACGACGCCGAGGACGCGCTTCAGGAGACGTTGCTCGCGGCCTGGAGCGGGTTCGCGGCGTTCGAGGAGCGGTCGTCGCTGCGCACCTGGCTTTATCGCATTGCGACGAACCGGTGCCTGAACGCGCGGCGGTCCGCCGCGCGCCATCCCGTACGCGCGTGGGACGGCGCCGGCGTCGTCCTGCCCGAGGGTGCGACCGCCGGCAACGAGGTGACGTGGCTGGAGCCGTTCCCGGACGTCGCCGACGCGTACGAGCGCACCGAGTCGGTCTCGCTCGCGTTCGTGACCGCGCTGCAGACGCTGCCGCCCCGCCAGGTCGCCGTTCTGGTGTTGCGGGACGTGCTCGGCTTCCCGGCCGCCGAGGTGGCGACGATGCTCGGCGCGACCGTCGAGTCGGTGACCAGTGCGCTCAAGCGGGCCCGGGCGCGGCTGCACGGCGTACGCCCGCAAGCGGAACCGTCCGGTGATGCCCTGGTGGCGAAGTTCGTCCGGGCCTATCAGGAGTCGGACATCGACGGCCTGGTCGCCTTGCTGACCGACGACGTCTTCATGACGATGCCGCCGCTGCCGCTGGAATATCGGGGCCGGGAGGCGGTCGCCGAGTTCTTCGCCCGCGTCTTCGCCTCGGGCCGCCGGAAGCTGGTCGTGACCTCGGCCAACGGGGGACAGCCCGCGTTCGGCGTCTACTCGGGGGAGCGGGGCAGCGGCCTGATCGTGCTGACCGTGACCGGGGGCCGGATCAGCGCGATGACGAGGTTCGAGCCGACCGTGCTTCCGTGGTTTAACCTGCCCGCATGCCTGAGTTCGTGAACCAGGACCTGACCGGCTCCACGTTCCGCTCGTGCGATCTCATCGACGTGACGATGCGTGGCGTCGAGCTCAACCGCGTCACGATCCGCGACTCCGAGGTGGTCGACCTCGACATCCACGCCGCGATCGGCCGCCTGGTCGTCAACGGCGTGGACGTGGGCCCGCTGGTCGAGGCCGAGCTCGACCGGCGCTACCCGGACCGGCCCAAGATGCGGCCGACCACCGCGGACGGCTTCCGCGCGGGGTGGGACACCGTCGAACGGCTGTGGGCGGGCACGGTGTCGAGGGCCCGGCAGCTCGACCCAGCCCTGCTGCACGAGTCGGTGGACGGCGAGTGGTCGTTCATCGAGACGCTGCGTCACCTGAGTTTCGCCACCGACTGCTGGGTGCGACGGGCCGTCCTCGGCGATCCGTCACCGTGGGATCCGCTCGACCTGCCCTGGGACGGCATGGCCGACACCCCGGGCGTACCGCGCGATCGCGATGCCCGGCCGACGCTGGACGAGGCGCTGGCCGTGCGCCACTCCCGGATGGCGACCGTCCGGTCGTACGTCGACGCGCTCACCGACGACACCCTGCAAGGTGAGACCCAGCCCGTCGACGGCCCGGGCTGGCCGCCGGCGCGGGCCTTCCCGATCGCCGAGTGCCTCCGCGTGGTCCTCAACGAGGAGTGGAGCATCGCCTCTACGCCGAGCGGGACCTGACCGTCCTCGAGAACCGCTCGACAGCGGCGCCCGACCCGCGGTAAACGTCGCGCCTCCCGTGGTCGACGATTCGTGGCCGGCGGTAAATCACTCCGGCCGGTGATAAAAAACGGACAGCACGTCTTGCCGCCGCTGTCCGAGATACCAGTCTCCCACCTGGGTCAGATCGAGAGCTTGCCTGAGTAGGCCCGGAGCTCCGTCGGGAAGTTCACCCAGGACTTCGCCCCGCGGAGATACCACCATGCTCGGACAATGTTGGTCGGGATGAGCGATGTTGGCGGACACGACGAAGCGTTGGTTCTCAGCGGCACGGCTGATCAGGTGGCTGCGCCATACGCCGTCAGTCTCGCGTGTGTTGGCGGCGTTGGTCATGTAGACCAACAGCTCCGCCCCCGCGCCGGCCAAGTGCTGCCACTGCTCCGGGAAGCGAATCTCCCGGCACAACTGCACACCTACGGTGAGCTTCCCTTGGGGTTGCAAAATGTTCACGGTTGGCAGATCGGCGCCAGGCTGTAGCCGCTCGCGTTCGTTCATGGCGAGATTGATCTTCCGGTATACGTGGTGGTCGCCGGCGCGGTGAAAATCAGTCCGGCATTGCACCATCCGCCCTGCCACGGCAGGAGCGATCCGCAGAAGATGTGCACCTGTCTCTGGACGGCGAGCGCGGCTACCTGTGCGACGGCGTTATCGATCAGGGCGCGGTCGACAGCTTCGAGAGGTGTCAGATCCTCGCCATAACCGGACAGCATGCCTTCGGGAAGGACGATCACGTCGCCGGACTGCGCCTGATCGACGACGTCCCGCAAGGTTTCGAGGTTGGCGTCTACGTCCCAGGTGACAGGAACTTGCCCGATCAGGATGGAAATCTGCACCAGACGATCTTCGGGGGCCGGTGTTCAGCACGCCGACGTGGGGTCAGAGGCCACGTTCGAGCATCCGCTTCTACCGCGATGAAGGATGCCTCCCGCGTTCGGGTTGGGGTGTTCGCGGCGATCCGCCGCGACTCCCGCGCGGGGATGTCGGTGCGGGCGATGGCCGGCAAGTATCAGGTGAGCCGCCGCACGGTTCGCTCGGCGCCGGCGTCGGCTTGGCCGCAACCGCTGGCACGGAAGCCGCCATGGCCGGCTTCCGTGTCCGCTACGAAGCCTTCTCGGGCTGGACCAAGACCTTCACCGACCCTCGGCTCTGCGCCGCGATCGTTGATCAGCTCAGCTTCGGCGGCAACAGGCCTGAACCCATCGTCCGCGCTGAGTGATCGGGGACAAGATGCAGCCTGAAGAACCCGCCGACGTCTTCAAAAGTGGGACCCAAACTCACGCACATTGATCAGAGAAAAGGCTCAGCCCTGGGTCCACGAGAGGCGCCCATCTGGATCCCGTTCCCACGACCGAAGCCAGGTGGTAAGGGCGCGTGGTTATCCGTCTCGGTCTGGGCTCGCCGCGCGGCGCCGGCGTGTGCCGCGGATCCTGCCTCGTTGGGCCGGCCGCTCCGCCGCGGCGCAGGAACGCGCCCTGCCGGGCCCGGCCGGCCATCAGCCCTTCCACCCGCTCGTGGCCGACGCGGCCCGCCGGTGATGTTGTGCGCGCTCGCGGTGGTCGGCAGGGCTGGTGCCGGCGAGGTGGTCCTCGCCGATTTCGGGCAGCAGCGGTACCAGATCGTCGTCCGGTTCTCCGCGGCGTCCGCGCTGGCGGTCCGGGCGTGGCTTGGGCAAAGCGGTAGGAGGAAGCGGTAGGAGTCGGTGGCGGTGCCGAAGGTGAGCCGGCCACGTTCGCGGCGCAGAGCCGCAGGTCGGCGAAGGTTCCCTCCAGCCCGACGGCATGATCAGTCGATCATGTCTGAGGGCCGTGACCCGCCACGCAGAGGCGGGTCCGCGGCAGCGCCGGGCCGATAAGCCGGGCCGGGCCGCGGCGTCCGCCGGCTCTATTTCGCCGCGGTCGGCGGCCGGAAGCCGAGCTGGCGTGATGCCCGTTCGGCGGCGGCCTCGACGGCCGGCACCAGGCGGCCGACGTCGGTCGGTCCGAGGCGCTGGGTCGGCGCGCCGATGCCGAGCACCGCGATCAGCTCCCCGGACATGCCGAAGACCGGGGCGCTGATCGAGGCCGCGCCGGAGTCGCGCTCCTCGAAACTGGCCGCGTAGCCCAGCTCGCGCACCTCTTCGAGCTGTTTGTCGAGCAGGTCGATGTCGACGGTCGTGCGCGGGGTGAGCCGGGTCAGGCCCTGGCTGACCGCGGCCCGCCGGGCGGCCGGGTCGTAGGCCATGAACACCTTTCCGGCCGAGCCGGCGTGCAGCACCATCACCATGCCGACCATGAACAGCCGCATCACCACGTGGCGGGTCTCGGCGAGCGCCACGACCGTGCGGAAGCCGCCGTCGCGCACGTAGAGACACGCCGTCTCGCCGGTCTCGTCGCGCAGGTCGCGCAGGATCGGCCGGGTCAGCTGCACCAGGTCGAGGCCGAAGCTGCCGGGGGCGGCCCAGCGCACCAGGCCGAGCCCGATGCGGAACCGGTCGTCGTCACGGTCGAGGAAGCCCTCCCGCACCAGGTTGTGCACCAGCCGCTGGCAGGTGCTCGGCGGCAGGCCGGTGGCCTTGGTGATCTGCTGCAGCGACAGCTCGGGGTTTTCGATCGTGAAGCACTCCAGGACCTGCTTGATCTTTTGCAGGACCAGGATCGGGGGCACGCCCGAGCGGGCGCCGGTCTCGTCGGCCACGAGCGGATCCTATCGCCCACGATACAAGCGGGGAAATCGCGACGTGGGTCGATTAATTGTTACGGATCTATTGACCCGTGATGACCATCACTCGCATGATGGGCGAGGAAACCACAATGCGAGTGGAGACATCCCCATGACCGCAACCGTTGCAGCCAGACTGGATCGACTGCCCATCACCCGGCGCCACGTCATGCTCGTGGTCATCGTCGGGATCGGCATGTTCTTCGACCTCTACGAGGTGTTCCTGGCCGGCACCCTGAGCACGGTCTTCAAGACCAAGTTCCACGTCGGACCGGATGAGCTCAAGCTGGTGCTGGCCTCGGCCTTCGTCGGCGCGTTCGTCGGCGCCGTGCTGCTGTCCCGGCTCGCCGACCGGCTCGGCCGGCGCAACGCCTTCTACCTGACGCTCGGCGTCTACTCGGTCTTCTCGGTGCTGGCCGCGTTCAGCCCCAACGTCTGGTGGCTGATCGTCTGCCGGTTCATCGCCGGCATCGGCATCGGCGGCGAACTGCCACTCTGCGACGCCTACCTCTCCGACGTCCTCCCGGCCCGGGTGCGCGGCCGGCTCATCGGCTGGGCGTACACGGTCGGGTTCTGCGCCGTGCCGGCGGCCGGCTTCCTGGCCCGCGGCCTGGCGCCCCGGGAGGTCGCCGGGATCGACGGCTGGCGGTGGATGTTCGTGCTCGGCGGCCTCGGGGCCGCGATCTGCTGGGTGCTGCGGCAGATGCTGCCCGAGTCGCCGCGCTGGCTGGAGGCGGTGGGCCGGGCCGAGGAGGCCGACGCGGTCACCCGGGAGTTCGAGGAGAGCGCCCGGCGCGCCGGTGCGGTGCTGCCGGAACCGGTCGCGACCGCCGGCGGCGGGCTGCAGCCCCGGGAGCCGCTGAGCAGTTTGTTCCAGGCGCGCTGGCGCCGCCGCACGACGATGCTCTGGATCTTCCAGTGCCTGCAGACGCTCGGCTACTACGGCTTCGGCACGCTGGTGCCGCTGATCCTGAACCAGAAGGGCTTCGACGTCGTCACCAGCCTCGGCTTCAGCGCGGTGACGTTCCTCGGCTACCCGCTCGGGTCGCTGCTCTCCCTGCCGATCATCGAGCGGATCGAGCGGCGCACCCTGATCATCGCGTCGGCGCTGGCGATGACCGTGCTCGGCCTCGTCTTCGGCTTCTCGAGCGGCACCGCGGCCATCCTGATCGCGGGCTTCCTCTACACCGCGGCCAGCAATGTGTTCTCGAACGCCTACCACGTGTATCAGGGCGAGCTGTACCCGACCCGGCTGCGGGCGACCGGGGCCGGCAGTGCGTACTCGCTGAGCCGCCTGGCCACCGCGGCGATGCCGTTCGTGCTGCTGCCGCTGCTCGACAGCCACGGCTCGGGGGCCGTGTTCGTCTGCATCGGGGCGGCGATGGTGCTGCTCTCGATCGACGTCGCGCTGCTCGGGCCGCGTACGACCGGAAGGCCGTTGGAAGACGTGGCCGGCGCCGAGGCGCCGGGCGTCGGCAGCAAACCTGCCGTAGCCGTCTGAAACGGCTCGGGCCCGGCAGGAAACGCACCCCCGCTCCCTGCCGGGCCCCTCTCACCCGGTAATGCCTCGCGCGCCCGTCGTTAAGAAGGGCGCATTTCTATAACAGTCACTCCACCGGCTTAACCGACACCGGCGTGGTCAGGCGGCGTGCCGGGCCGACCACCCGCAGGGGCCCGGTGAGCGTCACCGAACCCTGCAACGGCAGGTCGCCCGCGGACCTTCCCACCTGCACATCCATCGATCCCGGCTCGACGATCCGCACCAGGTCACGCCCGGTGAAAGAGGTGCGGTCGGTGTGCACGTGGAAGGTGACGTCCTTCGCCTCGCCGGGCTCCAGCGGCACCCGGGCGAACCCCACCAGCTGGCGCACCGGGCGGGTAACCTGAGCCACAACGTCGCGCAGGTACAGCTGCACGACCTCGTCTCCGGCCCGCTCACCCGTGTTGCGCACCCGCACGCTCACGGTGAACTCGCCGTCGGTCGGCACCTCGGCTGCGCTGATCCGCAGTTCGCCGACCTCGAAGCTGGTGTAGGAGCGACCGTGGCCGAAGGGGAACAGCGGCGTCGGGTCGAGATTGCTGATCTCGGACTTCTCCGCACCCAGGCGCGGCTGGAGATAGGTGCCCGGCTGCCCGCCGGTGTGCCGGGGGATCTGCACGGGCAGTCTCCCGCTGGGCTGCACCCGGCCGGAGAGGATGCCGGCGATCGCCGCGCCTCCCTCCTCCCCGGGCATGAACGCCTGCACCAGGGCGGCTGCCCGTTCGTGCACACCTCCCAGAGCATAGGGGCGGCCCGAGACGACGACGATGACGACCGGGGTGCCGGTCGCCAGGAGTTCGTCGAGCAGGTCGCCCTGCACGCCGGGCAGTCGCAGGTCCTCGGCGTCGCAGCCTTCCCCGGAACTACCGCGGCCGAAGAGGCCGGCCAGGTCGCCGACCATGGCGATGCAGAGGTCGGCGTCGCGGGCGGCGGCTGCTGCTTGTCTGATGCCCGTTTTGTCGGCCCCGAGGACCTCGCAGCCCTTTTCGTAGATGATCTCGGCGTTCTCGAACTCCTTCTTCAGGGCGTCGACCGCGTTGGGCACCTCGATCCCGAGGCCGGCCTCCGGATAGCGGGGCAGCACGTGGTTGGGGAAGGCGTAACAGCCCATGAAGGTCTGCGGGTCACCGGCGCACGGCCCGACGACGGCGATCCGGCGGGTCCCCGGGGCGATCGGCAGCACGTCACCGGGCTCGAGCAGCACGATCGAGCGCTCGGCCATCTCGCGGGCGAGGGCCCGGTTGCCGGCCGAGTCGAGGTCGACACTCCCGGCGCCGGCCACCGACGCCTCCGGCGTCCAACCCTCATCGAGCAGGCCGAGGGCCACCTTCTGGGTGAGCAGGCGCCGGGCCGCGGTTTCCACCGCTTCTTCCGGTACGCGGGTGAGCAGTCCCGCCCCGAAGCCGACCGTGTCGGGCAACTCCACATCGATGCCGGCCGTCAGCGCCTGGGCCCCCGCGTCCTCCATGTCGGCCGCGGTCTGGTGCATGGTGGCCAGGAACGGCACGGCCCAATAGTCACTGACCACCGTGCCGGTGAAGCCCCACTGCTCGCGCAGCACCTCGGTGAGCAGCCAGTGGTCGGAGCCGGCCGGCACCCCGTCGACGTCGGAATACGAGTTCATCACCGAGGCGGCGCCGGCCTCCCGGAGCGCGGTCTCGAAGGTCGGGAAGATGATGTCGAGCAGCTCGCGGCGCCCCATCGACACCGGCCCGTGGTTGCGGGCGCCACGCGAGGCGGAATAGCCGGCGAAGTGCTTGAGGCAGGCCAGCACGCCCGCGCTCTGCAGCCCCCGCACGTACGCCGAGCCGACCATGGCCACCAGATAGGGGTCCTCGCCGATCGTCTCCTCGACCCGGCCCCAGCGGTAGTCGCGGGCCACGTCGAGCACGGGGGAGAGGCCCTGGTGCACGCCGAGCGCCGCCATGTCGCGGCCGATCGCGGCGGCCATCCGCTCGATCAGGTCGGGGTCGAAGGTGGCGCCCCAGGCGATGGCGGCCGGATAGACGGTGGCGCCGAAGGTGGTGAAGCCGGTGAGGCATTCCTCGTGCACCAGCGCCGGGATGCCCAGCCGCGAGTTGCCGATGACGATGCGCTGCTGGCGGATCAGCTCGGCCGCGCCCTGGGCCGGCGTGAGCGGCACGCTGCCGTAAACCCGGGTGAGGTGGCCGAGGCCGTTACGGCTCGCCTCCTCCAGCGGGACCGTGCCGGAGGCCGCGAAAACGTCGGCCATCGGGGCGACGTTGAGGGATTCGCCCTCCTCGGTGGGTGCGGGCTGTTCGTCCGACATGTCGTTTCCGACCCACCGACTGCCGAGTTGTGCGACCTTTTCTTCAAGGGTCATCGCACCCAGCAACAGATCGACGCGTTCGGCGACCGGGCGGGCCGGGTCTCGCCAGGGCTCGGCCCCATGTTCGTCGATCACGGTGCAACTCCTCATGTTTTCCGAAACTTTCAGTATTTTTACAGGCCGAGCTTTCGCCCGGAGGTGTTTCAAGATGATCTCGAACTGGTCACGTCAACAGCGTCTACTCTTGCGCTGGGAGCGCGACCATAGCAAGACTCTTGACATGGTCAGGGCGAAACCCTACGTTAACGAAACCTCACGTTAACTTGCGGTCACAGCGCGAAACTTGCAGTAATTGTGACGCCCCGGCCGCAACAAACCAGGGCAACCCAGGCGAGATCCATCCAGCCACGACGATCCACGCGCCGCGTCCGGACGCGGCCGTCGAGTACGGAGATCAGCGTGTCCAATAGTCCAATTTCGCGACGGAATTTCCTCGGTCTCACTGCCGGCGCCGCAGCCGCCGCCGGCCTTGCGGCGTGTGGCAGCTCTGGCCCCAGTGACAAGACCGGCAGCAGCAGCGGTGGCGGCGGCAGCGCCTCCTACTGGTCGCTCAGCGGTGAGCCCGGCCAGCCGATCCGCCAGGCGTCGATCGACCGGTTCAACAAGGCCAACCCCAGCACCAAGATCGCTCCGAACTTCTTCGCGAACGACGACTACAAGCAGAAGATCAAGACCGCGATCGGTGCCGGCCAGGCCCCGACGATGATCTGGGGCTGGGGCGGCGGTGGCCTCAAGAGCTACGTCGACGCCAACCAGGTCGTGGACCTGACCGACTGGTTCACCTCGAACGCGGCCGTCAAGAGCAAGATCCTGCCGTCGTCGTTCGGCGCCGCCACGGTCAACGGCAAGATCTACGCGATGCCGGTCGAGACCGTGCAGCCGATCGTCCTGTTCTACAACAAGAAGGTCTTCGACAAGGTCGGCGTGCAGCCGCCGCAGTCGTACGGCGACATCCTGGACCTGATCCCCAAGTTCAACGCCAAGAAGATCGCGCCGTTCTCGCTGGCCGGCCAGTCGCGCTGGACCAACATGATGTGGCTCGAGTTCATGCTCGACCGCAACGCCGGCTCCGACGTCTTCAACAACGTCTTCGCGGGCAAGGCGGGCTCCTGGTCCGACCCGGCCGTTCTCGACATGCTCACCAAGGTCCAGGACCTGGTGAAGAGCAACGCCTTCATCCACGGCTTCTCGTCGATCACCGCCGACTCCAACGCCGACCAGGCCCTGCTCTACACCGGCAAGGCCGCGATGATGGTGCACGGCTCCTGGTCGTACGGCATCCAGAAGGCCAACGGCGGCGACTTCGTCAAGTCCGGCGGCCTCGGCTGGATGAACTTCCCGCCGATCGACGGCGGCAAGGGCGACCCGACCAACACCGTCGGCAACCCCGGCCAGTACCTCTCGATCTCCTCCAAGGCCACCGCGGCCCAGCAGGACATCGCGAAGAAGTTCTTCTCCACCACCCTGGTCGACGACGACGAGAAGGCCGGCTGGGTCAAGTCGGGCGGCGTCCCGGTCCTCACCGGCGCCGACAGCCTCTACACCGGCGACGACGCGCAGTTCCTCAAGGACATGTCGGCGATCGCGTCCGGCGCCAAGGTCTTCGCCCAGTCCTGGGACCAGGCCCTGAGCCCGACCGCCGCCGACACGCTGCTGGACAACATCGCTAAACTGTTCCAGCTGCAGGTCACCCCCCAGCAGTGGGTCGACAACATGAACGGGGTCATCGGCAAATGACGACGCTCGCTCCGCCCGCGGCACGCGTGAAGGAGCCAACATCCACGCAACGCGGGCGGAGCGGCTCGGTCGTGTGGTTGGCGATTCCGGCGCTTCTGATGTTCGTCGCGTTCGGGGTCATCCCTCTGCTCGGCGTTCTGGGCCTCAGTTTCACGAGTTGGAACGGCATCGGCGCGATCCACGTCACCGGCCTCAGCAGCTGGAAGGCGGAGCTCAAGGATCCCGAGCTGCCGCACGCGCTCTGGGTCACGTTCGAGATCATGGCGCTCTCGTGGGTGGTGCAGACACCGCTGTCCATCCTGATCGGCGTGTTCCTGGCGGCGTTCAAGAAGTACCGCGGGTTCCTGGCGGTGCTCTACTTCATCCCGCTGCTGCTGTCGTCGGTCGCCATCTCGATCACGTACAAGTCGCTGCTCGACCCCAACTTCGGGCTCGGCACGGCGCTGAAGGTCAGCTGGCTCAACCAGGACTGGCTCGGGAGGCCCGGCCTGGCCATCGGCACGCTGGTCTTCGTCGTCTCGTGGCAGTACATCCCGTTCCACTCGCTGATCTACCAAGGCGCGGTCCGGCAGATCCCCACCTCGATGTACGAGGCGGCGATGATCGACGGGGCCGGCCGGGTGCGGCAGTTCTTCTCGATCACGCTGCCGCAGATCAGGTACACGATCATCACGTCCTCGACGCTGATGGTCGTCGGGTCGCTGACCTTCTTCGACCTGATCTGGGTGCTCACCGCGGGTGGGCCGGGCGACGCGACCCGGGCGCTGGCGGTCGAGATGTACCGCAAGGGCTTCATGGCGAACGAGATGGGTCCGGCGAGCGCGATCGCCGTGATCCTGGTGGTGGTCGGTTTGATCCTGGCCCAGTTGCTGCGGCGCCTCGGCGGCCGCGGTGACGAGAGCCAGCTGGAAGGGGTCTGAGTTTTGGCCACGATCGAAGCGCACGCTCGGGCGAAGCGCAGCGCACCGCCGGGCGGCAAGGTCGCCAAGTACAACTGGCTCGGCGGCTCGCTGAGCTGGATCTGGCTGATCATCGGGATGCTGCCGGTCTACTGGATCATCATCACGAGCTTCAAGACCCAGTCCAACTACTTCGTCACCAACACGCTCGTCCCCCCAAGCTCGGTGACCTGGGACAACTACAAGCTGGTCTTGCAGAACCACGTCATCCACTACTTCTTCAACAGCGTGCTCGTCACCGCGGGCGCCATCATCCCGGCCGTCGCGATCTCGTTCATGGCGGCGTACGCGATCGTCCGCGGCGTAGGCAACCGCTGGCTCCGCTTCATGAACTCGCTGTTCCTGATGGGCCTGGCCATTCCGCTGCAGGCAGTGATCATCCCGGTCTACCTGATGATCATCCGCCTGCACCTGTACGACAGCCTGGCCGCGATCGCCCTGCCGTCGATCGCCTTCGCGATTCCCCTGTCCGTCCTGGTCTTGTCGAACTTCATCCGGGACGTACCGAAGGAACTCTTCGAGTCGATGCGCATGGACGGCGCTTCGGAACTGGGCACCATGCTGCGGCTGGCGCTGCCGCTGACCCGCCCGGCCCTGGTCACCGTGACGATCTACAACGGCCTGGGCATCTGGAACGGGTTCCTGCTCCCGCTGGTCCTGACCCAGAGCGAAAACGAGCGCACCATCCCCCTGGCACTGGTCAGCTTCCAGGGCCAGTTCGGCGTCAACGTGCCGGCCATCGCCGCCGCGGTCACGCTGACCACACTGCCGATCATCATCCTGTACGCGATCGGGCGTCGTCAGCTGCTCAGTGGTCTGACGGCCGGTTTCAGTAAATAGGCTGTTTGCTTCTTTGCCCGGTCGGTCCTTTGGGGGATCGGCCGGGCTTTTCCGCCCCCTGCCCGCCCACGTCACCGTCTACGTGTTCGTCATCGTGCCGTTCCTCGCCCTGCTGGCCGCCGTGCCGCTGGTCTGGGGCTGGG
>NZ_JBFBAD010000099.1:0-5560 GCF_040682075.1 Actinoplanes sp. NPDC051411
CGGCCCCGTGGCTGTGCATCAATTTGCCCCCCTTAGTACCCCCGGTCCGGGCCGGGCCCGCGCCCCCCCCCCGGGGGCCCGCGGGGGGGGTCGACGGGGCGGTCGAGGGGGCGGCTGGCGCGGCGGCCGGCCGCGAAGCCGAGGTGCAAGCCCCGACCGCGAGCACAATGCCGGTGACTGCGCTCAGGCGTGCCATGGTGTGGATCCGCACGGCGGTCCTCCTCGTCAAGGGTCGAGCATCGATCTGCCGCTCATCCTTCAGCGCGGCGGCCGAGCGGCCATCCGGGTATTCACCGGGGGTCGACCCTGATATCCCCTGGGTGGAAACGTAAGACCTGAAAAGCCGCTGAAAAATGCGAGACGCACCTACGCGGTGGGCAAGCGGCGACGCTTGACCTCGTCGCGTACGGCGAGAACGAGCAACGCCAGCGGCACGACGATCCACAGCTGGAGTACCGAGTAGCGGCGCAGCTCCCGATCGGTGTCAACGCCCGCCAACTCGCCGTCCAGGGCCCCCGGGCGGCTCAGCCGGATCGCGTATCCGGCCAGTGGCGCGTAGTTGAGTCCGGAACCGATCAGCCAAGCTCCGAACAGGCGATCACCGGCACCGGATGTGGCCGTGAGGAGCCAGGCACCGAAACCGATCGCGACGATCACGCCAAGGGTGAACTCGGCGAGGATGACGCGACGGCGACGCCGCGTGCCCCGGGTTCCCCACATGTCAATCGCCGCGAGCCGTCTGACGTCCACGCCCGCCACGCTGTCATGGGAGCGCAACCCCGTGGCCCCGTTCAGGATTTCGAGGTCGGCTCTCTTCGCGTTTTCTTACCTCCCGGCCTCTACCGTGCCGCCGATGAACGTGAATGCTCGTACGGTTCGCTGGCTCCTCACCAGCTGGGCGGCCAGCTGGTTCGCGGCGATGGCCTGGCACGGCGGGATGTCCTGGCACTTCTTCGTCCAGGGCGCCCAGGCACTGGCCGACGCCGACGACCCGGCCGGCGGCCTCCACCTGTACGCGGTCGCCCCGGTGCTGCAGATCGGCCCCGTCGCGTTCCTCGTCACGGAAGCGCTGCGGGTCTTCGGCGGACGGCCCGACCTGCTCGCGGCGCAGCTGCTCGGGACGGCCGGCGGCGCGTACGTGCTCTGGCAGGCCGGCCGTCTCGGCCGGCGCCTCTCTCCCTGGCCGGTGTTGTTCTTCGTCCCGGTCTGGATGTACCTGGCGGTGGCCTCGACCCACCTCGACGACGTGCTCGCCCTGGTCGGCGGGGTCGCCGCGCTCGCCGCCGCCCGGGCCGGACGGCCGATCCTCGCGGGCCTGCTGCTCGGACTCGCCGCCGACGCCAAGCCCTGGGCCCTCGGCTTCGCGGCACTGCTGCTCCTGCTGCCCGGATGGCGCGCGATGCTGCGCGCCTCAGCGAGCACGGCGGCCGTCATCGCGCTCGGCTGGCTGCCGTTCTTCCTGGCCGACCCGCGGACCAGCCGGGCCCTGCATTTCACGATCGCCAACACACCGCTGTCGGCTCTTCGGGCACTCGGGTTCACCGATCCGCGCACCCCGCCCTGGGACCGCCCGGTCCAGGCCCTGCTCGGCATCGCCCTCGGCATCATCGCGGTACGCCGCGGCCGCTGGCCGGCCGTGCTGCTGCTCGCGGTGGCCGCCCGGATCGCCCTCGACCCCGGGACCAACCGCTACTACGCGGCCGGCGCAGTCGTCGGTGCCCTCGTATGGGATCTCGCCGGAAGCAGGCTCCGTTTCCCGTGGTGGACCGCGGCCGCCGCGCTCAGCCTATTCGCCAGCCGCTCGATCCCCTTGCCGGCGGCCATACACGGGTGGATAACTCTCACCTACTGCCTGGCGACGGTTTTCCTGCTCGTCCCGCGTCAACCAACTGACTACGGGCGCACGAAACCGGCTGGGCCGGGTTATCGCAGAATGCCGGTGTGGCCGAGGGAGTATCGGCCTGGCTGTGGCCAGACGCAGAGGCCGTGAGGTTGGACGCCCACGGGAATCCGCGCGATCAGGTGGCCGGTCGTGGTGTCGATCGCGTACACCTCACGGTCGTAGCGGCCGGACAGCCAGAGCACCCGGCCGTCGGCCGACACGCCGCCCATGTCGGGGCTGGTGTGGCCGGGCAGGATCCATTTGCGCACGATTCTGCGGGTGGCGAACGAGATCAGCGAAATGCTGCCCTCGCCCCGGTTGGCGACGTAGAGGTAGCGCGAGTCGCGGCTCGGGTAAAGGCCGTGCGCGCCTTGGCCGGTGGGCAGGAAGGCCGAGACCGTCAAGGTGTCGCCGTTGAGCAGCCAGACCCCGCTGGTCTGCATGTCGGCGACGTACCAGGTGCGGCCGTCCGGGGAAATCTTGATGTCTTGCGGCATTGCCTTGCCGGGCAGGTGCAGCCGGCCGACGATCCGCTGGGCGGCCGTGTCGACCTTGACCAGGTCGCCGGAGAACTCGCAAGTGACGATGAAGTAGCGGCCATCGGTCGAGAAGTCGGCGTGGTTGACGCCGGCGCAGCCGACGGGAAGCACGTGCTTGACCGCCATCGTGTGTGGGTCGCGGAAGACGATCTGACGGCGGGTTTCCGCCATCACGACCGCGAACCGGCCGTCCGGCGTGAAATACAGGTTGTACGGGTCGTCGACCGCGACCGGTCGTCCGAAGCGTCCGGTGATGGGATCGATCGGGGTGAGCGAGTTGCCGGAGTTGTTGTTCACCCAGAGGGTCTTCAGGTCCCAGGACGGCACGACGTGCTGCGGTCCGGCGCCGACGCGGACGGTTCGGATCACCCGGTAGGTGCGCGGGTCGATGACCGACACCGTGCCACTGCCGAAGTTCGGCACGTAGACCAGGACGCGGTCGCGGCGGACGGCGGGCGACAACCGGCCGGGACGGTCAGCGGCGTAGACGTCGTGGGGGTCGATCGGCGGTGGCATGCCCGGCAGCAGCGTGACGGGAACGGCCGACGTGGACGGGGACGGCGGCGCCGAGGCAGTGGACTGGGCCGAGGACCGCGCAGGTGTGGTGCATGCGGCTGCCGCGAGGGCGAACGCGAGGATGAGCGCGAACCGCATGGTGATCTTGCCGGCCTGCGTCATGTCATCAGATCCGTCATGGTCACCGGGGTGAGACCGCGCCGGTTCAGCGCGGCCAGCAGCGTGGGCATCGCGGCTACCGTGCCGGCGTGGCCGAAATGGAGGCTGACGATCGAGCCGGGCCGGACCGCGGCCATGGTGGTGGCCACGATGGCGTCGGCACCCGGGTCGGTGTAGTCGAGTGAGTCGACGTCGTACGAGAGGCAGACCGGGTAGCCGGCCCGGGCGGCAGCGGCCTTGATGGTCGCTGTGGCGTGCGGGGTCTGCGAGGGCCGGAACCATCGCCCGATGGAACCGGTTACTCGTCGCAGGGTGGTGGCGCAGGTGGCGACCTCGGCGTACGCCGCGTCCGCGTTCATCCGTTTGATGTCGGCGTGGTGCTGGGTGTGGTTGCCGAGTTCGTGGCCGGCGGCCACGATCCGGCGACCGAGTTCGGGCTGCGCGGCGAGCCAGGCCCCGACGGCCAGGACAGTCACCGGGGCGTGGGCGGCCGCCAGCCGGTCCAGCAGCTGGTGAACAACGGCCGAGTCGCCCTGGCCGTGGAACGTCAGTGCGATCTGGGCACGGTCACGCGGACCGTGGGTGATCTCACCGGTCAAGCGCGGGTGACTCGTGGGTGGCGCAGTCGCCGCCGGCGTGGCCGCGGCGGGTGCTGATGGCGATGAGGCGGGCTTCGAGGACGGCGACCCGGCGTCGCACCCGGCGGCAGTTCCGGCGGCCACCACGGCGGCGACCCGGAAAACGTTTCGGCGGTCCATCGTGCACACGCTAGGAAGCGGTCGATGAGAGTGCGCTGAAGACGCGGCAGGATCGCGTACGACCGTAGCGGCGAACTCGCGGTCGATCGGCAGCCACCGCACAACCGGAAAGTTCTGCCACAACCGATGAGAACGACCGGTGGAGCTGGTCTAACCAGGCAGTGACGATGGCTGGGAGGACGAAAATGACGTCGATCAAGTTGGGCGTGCATCTGCCGTTGGCGGGGCGAGGGGCCTCACCGGAGAGCATCGCTGAGGTCGCCGAGGAAGCCGAGCGCATCGGGCTGGACTCGGTCTGGTCCTGGGAGCGTCTGATGCGGCCAACGGTGCCGATCGCCATGGGCGGCCCGGGCGGGCCGGTCATGGAAGCGCCGGAGGACTTCGCGACGGTGTACGACCCGATCGAAACGTTAGCCTATGTCGCGGCCCGCACCAGCCGAATCAGTCTGGGGACCAGTGTGCTGGACGCGCTCTTCCAGAGTCCGGTCATCCTCGCTCGCCGGCTCGCCACCCTCGACCGGTTCAGCGGCGGCCGGCTCATCGCCGGCATCGGCCAGGGCTGGATGGCCCAGGAGTTCGAGGCTGCGGGCGTCCCGATGAGCAGACGTGGCGCAGGATTCGAAGAGCACCTACTGGCCATGCGTGCGGTCTGGGGACCCGATCCCGTGAGTTTCGCGGGCCGCCACTACCGCATCCCCGAAGCTGACATCGGCCCGAAGCCGGTCCGGCCGGGCGGTCCCAGCGTGGTCATCGGCGCCGTGTCTCCGTCATCGCTTCAACGCGCGGGACGGCTCGGTCTGGGACTGGCGCTGGTCATCTTCGACTGGGGCACGGTCGAGCAGAGCATCGCAACGTTCCGGGCCGCGGCGGATGCCGCCGGTCACGATCCGGACGCGCAGCCGATCATGTTGCAGGTCAACGGCAACGTCACCGAGGATCCGGTACACGAGCCCGCTCCGCTGGTCGGCTCGCCCGAGCAGGTCGCGGCCGATCTCGAGAAGGCCGCACAGCTGGGCGTCGAGCACATCTACTGGCACTTCGACGAGAACCCACTTCGTTCGCTTCCCCTCCTGGCTCAGCTGCGCCATGGCTGAGCCGAACGGAGGGGTGAGGGCGAGTGAGCCCTCACCCCTCGTCGTGGGCATTGCGGCTGAGGCCGCCTCCTAGGCGAAGGTGCCGCCGAGGTCCCGCCAGCCCGACCAGCCGTCGCCGGGAGTCCAGACATCGGTGTACGCGCTTCTGTTCGTCGCCTCGCCGAACACCTGCATCTGCTCGCCGAACTGAACGGCGGTCAGGTCACCGGCCGGCTTCCCGCCGAGATCCTGCCAGCCCGACCAGCCATCGCCGGGCGTCCACACATCCGAGTTCGCGTGCCCGTCGGTGCCCCGGCCGAAGACCTGCATCTGCTGCCCGAACTGCACCGCATCGACGTCACCGACCAACTGACCGCCAAGGTCCTGCCAGCCCGACCAGCCATCACCCGGCGTCCACACATCCGAATAGGCATGGCCGTCGGTGCCCCGGCCGAAGACCTGCATCTGCTGTCCGAACTGGACGGCGGACACGTCGCTCACCAACTGCCCACCGAGATCCTGCCAACCCGACCAGCCATCACCCGGCGTCCACACATCCGAATACGCGTGGCCGTCGGTACCGCGGCCGAGCACCTGCATCTGCTGCCCGAACTGCACCGCATCGACGTCACC
>NZ_JBFBAD010000099.1:5659-36677 GCF_040682075.1 Actinoplanes sp. NPDC051411
CGACCAACTGACCGCCAAGATCCTGCCAACCCGACCAGCCACCACCCGGCGTCCACACATCCGAATACCCATGGCCGTCGGTACCCCGGCCGAAGAGCTCCATCTGCTGCCCGAACTGCACCGCATCGACGTCACCGACCAACTGACCGCCAAGATCCTGCCAACCCGACCAGCCACCACCCGGCGTCCACACATCCGAATACCCATGGCCGTCGGTACCCCGGCCGAAGACCTGCATCTGCTGTCCGAACTGGACGGCGGACACGTCGCTCACCAACTGCCCACCGAGATCCTGCCAACCCGACCAGCCACCACCCGGCGTCCAAACATCCGAATACCCATGGCCGTCGGTGCCCCGGCCGAAGACCTGCATCTGCTGCCCGAACTGCACCGCGGCGAGCTTTCCCAGCGACCCGCCGCCGGGTCCGCCGCCCGCGCCCTTCACCACGTACGTGGTCACCGATCGAGGCGGCAGGGTCGCGGAGAGCCGGCCGCCCGACACCGTGACCGGGGAGCCCGCGGTCAGGTCGTGCGACACATCGGTGAGGTGCGGGGTGGCGACGCCGGAGTCCATTCCGGTGACGCCGGAGAGGTCGTAGGTGACGCTCCGGTCCGCCCGGTCCGGGTTCGTCGTGACCAGCACGAGCGAGCCCGACTCCTCGTCGTACGCCGTGAAGGTGTTCGGGTCCGAATCTTCGATCATCCGATAACCCGGCCGGACGAACTCGGAGTAGTTGCCCATGGCGTAGTACCGCTTGGGCTTCGTGATGACCTCCGCCGAGTTCGGCCCGATGTCCGTGCACACCAGCCCCCACAGATCGGTGCACTTCCCGTCGGTGGGCGTGAGGCCGCCGTCCGCCGCCTGCCAGATCGACCACGCGGCGGGGTGGAGCTGCTGCTCGTTGAGCAGGATCTGCTGGGACAGCTTGATGGCGCTGTTGAGGCTCGTGGCACCGGCGGCCGAGTCACCCGGGTCGTCCGCGACGCCGTTGTTGCCCCATTCCGACATCCAGACCGGTTTGCCGGTCTGGAGGCCGAGGCGGTACAGCCCGCTCTCGTCCTGTCCGGCCTTGTAGTCGTGCGCGTTGAGCTGGGCCAGAGTCGCCCGGCTGGCGAAACTGTAGCTCTGGACGTCCGTGACCGCGCCGGCGACCGACTGCTCGTCCGGGGCGCTGATCGCGGTGTAGCCGGACGCGCCGGCGGAGGACAGGCTCTGCTTCACCACGCCGATCAACGCGTTCTGCGACGTACGGCTCAGGTTCATGCCCTGCTGGTTGCCGCCCCACCGCCAAGCGGTCTCCACCGGCTCGTTGAACGGGTCGACGGTGCCGAAGGTGATTCCCCACTCGTCGTGGAAGTGCTTGACGATGGTGGCCAGATAGTCGGCGTACCGTCCGTAGTTGGCCGGGGCGAGGTTGTCCGTGCCGAGCAGCGACCCCGAGCTGCAGTTGTCGGTGGTCATCCAACTCGGCGCCGAGTACGCGATCGCCTCGAAGCGATCGGCGCCCCGATCCTTCGCCGCCTGAAGCATCCAGCGCTGGTTCGGATCCTGCGACCAGTTCCAGATACCGGGCGCCGGCTCGAACGAGGGGACGGCGGCGCCCGTACGCTGCCACAGGGCGCAGACGTCGCCCAGCCCGCGCGCGCCGATGTCGTATCGCACGACGTTGAGGCCGAGGCCCTTGGTGGGCGAGAAGATCGCGTCGGCGAGGGCGTTGCGCTGGTCGGTGGAGGACCACCCCCCGGTGGCCTCCGCCCACCAGGCCAGGGAGGTGCCCCAGCCGTCGATGGTCTGGTATCGGATCCCCGGGTCGACCGTGACCAGGTCGGCCGCCGCGGCCTCGGCGCCCGCGGCCTTCGGAGCGACGATGACCGCCGCCGCGACGAGAGCGACCCCCGTGGCCGCCACCCAGTGCCGTGCCCCGCTTCGCATGCCGGTACCCCTTCCGACGGTGGTTTTTGATCCGTACCGATCGGCGTGACACTCCCACTGTCGAGGCGGAGATAGAATGCTTCCCATGTCTCATGGGACGTGCTGAGATGACGTGGGACGGAGCCGGGCACTCGGGGGAACGATGGCTGTCGATCGGCAAACGCGCGCCCATCAGCAGTTGGTCACCGAACTGCGTCGCCTGAAGCACGCTTCTGGCCTGAGCTACGCGCGCCTGCAGGCGCACACGCCGTACAGCCGGTCGTCGCTCGAGCGCTACGTCAACGGCAAGCTGTTCCCCTCCCGTCAGGCGGTCTGCGAGATCGCGCAGGCGTGCGGTGCCGAGCCGGACGAACTGCTGCGGATCTGGGATGTCGCGGTGGCCGAGGACGAGCCTCTCCCGGCGCCGATCGAGCGGAGCGAGACCGGGCGAGGCAAGGCCCCGCGGCTGCCGGGAGATCGCCGGCTCCGGGTTGCCGCGACGGTGCTTGTGCTCCTCGCGCTGGTATTCGGCTCGGTGTACGCGGACCAGCATCTGTCGCGCTCCCCCGCCGCCGCGTCGGCGGCCCCGACGGCACCGCCCCCGGAGATCTGGTCCCGGCGACTGAGCATCGTCACCGCGGACAGCACGAGGAACGGCTGGCTGGAGGTGACCCTCGACTGGCAGGGGAAAGGGCCCTACCACGGACGGATCTACGGCTCGGTCCACGTCCGAGACCAGGACGGCCTCTGCGCCCAGGCCTACGCCTGGTACGACGGCACGGTGAAGGCGATCGGCCAGGCGTGCGGCCGGACGGCCGGCGGCGCCGTGTCCGGCGACTTCCGGCACACCTGGCGCGCGCTGGTCGAGGTCTGCCTCCGCTACGGCTCGGCCCAGGACCCGCAATGGTGCAGCGCCTGGTCGTGACCGGCGGACCTGCCCAGCGCACCGCCCTGCAACCGGCCGTTGTGGCCCACCTTCGGGGCGGCGCCACTGGCGCGTCGCGAGCGGATCACCCCGGTCCCTGGCGCGAGAGCCCGAAGAGCTACCGCGGGTCGCCGGCGATGTACAAGCGGGAGCGGGTGGCCTTGGCGCGGTACATCGCCAGGTCGGCCCGGCGGACCAGGTCGGTCATCGTGGTCGGCTCGCCGCTGCCCGTGGTGACGCCGATCGACGCGGTGACCGCGAGCTCGTTACCGTCGATGTTCATCGGCTCGGCCACCGCCTGCGAGATGGCACCGACCATGGTGAGCCAGTCGTGGCGGGCGCCGACGAGTGACGACTCGGTGAGGATCGCCGCGAACTCGTCGCCGCTGAGACGGACGGCCAGGTCGTTGATCAGGCAACCGGACAGCCGCCGCCCGACCGTACGCAGCACCTCGTCGCCGACCGCGTGACCGTACCGGTCGTTGACCGGCTTGAAGCCGTTGAGGTCGAGCACCAGCACGGCGTATCGCTTGGCCTTGCGGAGGATCGACGGGCCGACGGCGTTGAGCAGCCGCCGGTTGGGCAGGCCGGTGAGGTCGTCATGGTTGATGGCCCACCGCAGGGCGGCGCGCTCGGACTCGAGCAGGGCGACCCGCATCCGCAGGCGTGACAGCTCGGCCTCGGCCGTGTCCTCCCCGTCCCGCGCGGCGGCCGGGAGGCGGTCGGCTTGACCGAGGATATCCATTGGCCCCCCTCTGACCGTGACGTCCCTCTGACCTCAGTGGACGGCCACCGGCTGACACGGTGGACATTGCCGACGGTCATGCCGTGTCTGGACCGTCATCATCCCTGCCAAACTTCCACGGTGCAAGATTTCACAGTGCAGAAGTTCAGGGGGACCGCGCGGCATTCTCCCGCCATCGGTTACCCTCGGTGCGCAGAATTTCATGGCGAAAGAAGAAGCAGGCAGAGTGGCAGTTATTTGCGGTATATGTTCGGATATTGCGACTGTCCATAGCCGACTCAACTACGAAGAGTCACATGCGCGCCGGCCTATGAAATGATCATTTGATGTGGGGAGGAGGCCCGGGCGGCCTGCCCGGCGAAGCCGGCGGCGCGAGCCGTACCGCGCCTGGCGGTCAGCCTGAGGACCGCATCGGGGGTGCGTCATCAAGAAGGAGCATGCGATGCATGGCGACAGCGAATGGATCATGTCGAGCAGGTCGACCGGCAACGGCGGTAGTTGCGTCGAGGCGCGGCGTCACGCGGGCCTGATCGAGGTGCGCAACAGCAAGCGGCCCGGGGCCAGCAGTGTGCACTTCACCGTCGAGGAATGGGACTCGTTCCTCGACGGTGCGAAGAAGGGCGAGTTCGACCAGTTGCTGTTCGGCTGAGCTGGTCAGGCCTTTCGGCCGACGCCGGCCCAGATGCCGCCCGCGCGCGGGCTCTCGACCCGTTCGACCGCGACACCGGGGCGCCATTCCTGCGCCCAGACCACCCCGGGGTCGAGCAGTTCGAGCCCGGTGAACAGACGCTCGACCTCCTCACGGGTCCTGACCGTGCCGGGGGTCGAGGTGCGCCGCTGGTAGACGTCCTCGGTCGCGGTGAACAGCCGGAAGCTTTCGGTGGCGCTGTGCGACACGACGAAATGGCTGCCCGAGGCCACGGACCCGATCAGCTCGGCCACCGCGTCGTCGGCGGCCTGATGTTCCGGCACGAAATGCAGCACGGCGGCGACGATCACACCGACCGGCTGATCGAAGTCGAGCAACCGCCGCACCTCCGAGTGCCCGACGACGGCCCGCGGCTCCCGCACGTCGCCGCGCACCGCCACCGCCAAGCCGTCGCCTTCCAGAATCTCCATGCTCTCGGCCACGGCCACCGGGTCGATGTCGACGTAGGCGACCCGGGTGTCCGGGTGAATTCGCCGCGCCACGGAATGCACGTTGTCCACAGTGGGAATGCCGGAACCGATGTCGAGGAACTGCCGGATGCCGGACTCGGACAGGTGCCGCACCGCATTCACGACGAACGCGCGGTTGGCCCGGGCGGCCTCCGGAATGAACGGGAACCGCTCGATGACGGCGTCGGCGGCCTCCCGGTCGGCGACGAAATTGTGCACGCCACCGAGGTAGTAGTCGTACATCCGCGCGGCGGTCGCCGCCTTGCGCGAGGATCGGGCGCCGAAATCACTCATGTCAGTCCATGCCGCCGTTCGGTACGTGCATCGGATGTCAGCGGAAATCCGCGATGGGCACGGAAGCCTCGCAGATCAGGGTGAAGATGCGCCGGTATTCCTGCACCTCCTGCGGTTCCTCGAGATATAACGCGCCGATGTGGGACTCCAGATAGACCACGTCGGGATCCTCGGGGTCCTCGAAGTCGAGGATCCGGAACGCCCCGGCCATGGCGGCGTGCGCGCCGGCCGACCACGGCAGCACCAGGATCTCGAGGTGCTTCTGCCGGGCGGCCTCGCGTAGGTGCTCGACCTGCGCGGCGAGCACGTCGGGACCGCCCACCTGCCGGGTCAGCACGCCCTCACCGAGCACCGTGACGAGACGGGGCTTGGGATGCCGGGACGCCATCGCGGCCTGGCGCTGCATCCGTAGCTTGATGTGCCGCTCGGTCGCGTCGCCTTCCTGAGTCTGCTCGGCGCCGTAGATGGCCCGCGCGTACTGCTCCGTCTGCAGTTCACCGGGGACGACCTCGCCCTCGTACGTGCAGATCGTGCTGGCGCTCGCCTCGAGTCCGACATAGAGCTTGAACCACTCCGGAATCGCGGGATTGGCGTCCCACCACTCCTCCTGGGACGTGCCCAGCGCGAGGTCGGACAGCGCACCGGCAATGCTTTCGTCGACCCCGTACAACCAGCACAATGCGCGAACATTGGCGACCGTGACCGGAACCTTGCCGGTTTCGATGCGATGCAGGGTCGGTTCGGAGATGCCGAGTTTGGCCTCCGCGACTTCGCGTCTGCTCTGTCCGGTCGCCACACGCAACCGGGTCAGCCTGCGCCCCAAAGCTCGACGCACGACACGCTGGCCGGTGACCGGCACGCTCTCACCTCCGTACTGCGGCCGTGAGACCGGACGGGCGTATGTGGCCCACACCATACCTCCGAGATCCGCCCTACCAAGGAGTAAGCAGCGCGTAGCAACCGAATGTCATGAATTGAAGTCCATAAGTGCAGTTGCCAAACACGACCAGGTGATGACTGTCATACACCCCGCGGCGCGGCACCCGGCGGAAATCGGCGCCCACCCGGATCTCACCCTGCGCAAGCCCATCACAGGAGGCAGACATGCACGGGTCCAAGACGGATCAACCGGCGCATCGGGCGCGCGCTGCTGGAACGTGGCGCGCCGAAGGCCGTGGAACGGCAACCGGCCGCGCACGTATCGGCTACGGCGTAAGGAAATGACAATGTTGCTGAAAGACAAAAGCGCCATCGTGTACGGAGCGGCCGGCTCAGTCGGAGGAACAGTCGCGCAGGCGCTCGCCGCCGAGGGCGCCCGGGTCCTGCTCGCGGGGCGCAGGGCAGCCCCACTCGAGGCGATCGCCGAGAAGATCGAGGCGGCGGGCGGCACCGCCGATGTCGCCACCGTGGACGCACTCGACGAAACCGCGGTGGAGGCCCACGCCGACGCCGCCGGCCCCGTCGACATCTCGTTCAACGCGATCAGCCTTCCCCAGACCGGAATCCAGGGCACCCGGATCGTCGACCTCTCTCCCGAGGCGTTCGACCGCCCGATCGCCACTTATACCAGGGCCAACTTCCTGACCGCACGGGCCGCCGCCCGCCGGATGACCGCCCGGGGCACCGGCGTCATCCTCACGATCACGGCCAGCCCGTCCCGGTCGGCCGTCCCGCTCATGGGCGGCATGGCCCCCGCCTGGGCGGCGATCGAGTCGCTGACCCGGGGCCTGGCCGCCGAGGTCGGGCCGCTGGGCGTACGCGTCGTCTGCATCAACGCGGCCGGCATGCCCGAGACGGCCCAACTCACCGAGGTGTACGGGCTGCACGCCGACGCGTACGGCATCACCCGCTCGCAGTTCGAGGCCCGCATGGCCGACCGAATGCTCAGCAAGCGCCTGCCCACCATCGCGAACATCGCCGACGCGGCCGCCTTCCTCGCCTCCGACCGAGCCGCCGCGATCACCGGCTCGGTCCTCAACCTGAGCAGCGGCATGGTCATCAACTGACCCCGCGAATCGCGCCGGTCACCCGGCCTCCGGGGACCGGCGCGTTTCGTTTGTCAGCCGCAACGGTCGATACGCCCGCTGTACCTGCCCCAGCCGGAGAGCGTTCGCCGGCATCCAAAATCAGTTGGTGGTGACGGGCTCCGCGGTCGCCGCGTCCTCGTCGAGGCCGACCGGCCTGTGGTCATTGCGGTCCTGATGGCCCGGCCACCAGGCGACGTGGCCCAGCAGCGCGGTCAGGGCGGGCGTGAGGAACAGCGCCATCACGAAGGCGACGATGGCGATGCCGCAGGAGATGGCGAAGCCCATCTGGGTGAGCAGGCTGTTGCCGGCGAGCATGAGCGAGGCGAAGGTGCCGGCCAGGATGACGCCGGCCGCCGCGACGGTCGGGCCGGCGTGGCGTACGGACATCGCCGCGGCGTCGCGTGGGCTGCGGCCCTCCCGTGCTTCTTCGCGAAGCCGGGCGATCATCAGGATGTTGTAGTCGGTGCCGAGCGCGACGACGAACAGATACATGATCACCGGCAGGATGAAGATCAGGCCGGGTTCGCCCTGGATCTTCTGGAAGACCAGCACGGTCGCGCCGAGCGTCGCGGCGAAACCGAGACCGACCGAGATCATCAGGTACCAGGGTGCGACCAGGCTGCGCAGCAGCAGCCCCAGGATGATCATGATCAGGATCGCGGCGACCGGGAAGACCACGAGGTAGTCGTGGTTGACGGCGGCCTGGATGTCGACGAAGACCGCGGTGATTCCGCCGACGTACGCGGTCGTCCCGGCCGGCGCGGCCGCGTGGGCCACGTCGCGCAGCGGACCCTTGACCGTCTGCAGCGCGGCGTGTGATTGCGGATTGGCGGCGAGGGTCACCTGGAAGGCCGCGACCGTCTTGTCGGCCGACGGAGTGGCCGGCGAGACCTGTCCGACGCCAGGCACCGCGCTCAGGCGGGACTGGTAGGCGGTCAACTGGTCGGGGGTCAGGGCATTGCGTGATCAGATTTGAGGAAGACCTGGGTCGGCTCGGTCGCGCCGGCCGGCAGGCCCTTGAGCAGTTCCGCCTGCCAGACAGTCGACTCGGACGCCTTGGAGGTGGATCCGCCGCCGAGGTCGAAGTTCGGTTGAAAGCTGAGCGGGAAGATCGCCAGCAGGACGAGGCCGGAGACGCCGGCGTACACGGCCGGCCGGCGTCCCAGCGAACTGCCGAGGGCGGCGAACCGGGCGCCGGTCGGCTCGTTCTTCCACGCCTTGGACGGCCAGAACACCTTCGTGCCGAGCAGTGATACGACCGCCGGGATCAGCGTGAGGCCGGCGAGCAGCGTGGTCGCGACGGCGATCGCCAGGCCGGGCCGAGGGATTTGAACAGGCCGAGGGTCGACAGCGTCAGGGCCAGGAACGCGATGATGACGGCGCCGGCGGCCGAGGCGATCGCCTCGCCGACCCGGGTGACCGCGCTGATCATCGCGGTCTTCGGGTCCTCGCCGAGGCGGAGGCGTTCCCGGTAGCGGAACATCAGGAACAGGATGTAGTCGGTGCCGATGCCGAACAGCACGACGATCAGGAACGCGCTGACCGAGCTGTCGGTCTTGAGATCGAACAGCTTGTTCGCCCAGGCGATCAGGCCGGTGGCGATCTGAGACACCAGGCCGATCGTGATGATCGGCAGCAGCGCGATGATCGGGCTGCGGAAGATGACCAGCAAGAGCACCAGGATCAGGCCGACCGTGGCGACCGCGATGATGACGTCGGCGCGATTGCCGGAGGAGCGGCATCGTGACCGGGTAGACGGCTTCACGTCAGACGCGCTCGCCCCGGGCGAGCAACCACGGTAGATGCGGTATTCCGACCCGGCCGCCGGCCAGGGCGGCGACAACCAGCGTCCGGTCACCCGTGCGCATCACCACGCGGTTACCGCTTGCGTACGCTTCGTCGCCGATCCCTGGCAGCGGAGTTACGTTGCCGCGCGCGTTGGCGCGCCACGCGATCCGCCCGGCCAGGCCGCCCGCCCACTCGGCGCGCAGCACGACGGTGTTGTCGACCTCTGAGCGGAAGTCGACTCGCTGCGGCTGGACTTCGGCGCGCACGGGCTGGCCGACGAGCCGCGCGACGTCCTCGACCGACACCGGAAGCGGCCCGGTCGAAACCTCCCGCACTTCGCCGAAGAAGTCCACGGCCAACGCGCCGGTCTGCTCAATGCCGCGCGAATGCTGAGTTACTGCGACGACCCGCCTGGTCCAGGGCTGGACGGTTATCGTCACGACGTCGCCGTCATGACAGCGGTTACGCCACTCGCTGGGCAGGGCCCAGGCGGTGGTCCTGTCGGCGGTGCCGTCGTCGATCACCAGGTAGTCCAGTCGTGAATGGCTGTTGTTCGCCCGCGAGGTTCTGCACCCGATCACTTCGCCGGTGACGCTCGCGGAACGCGCCAGGTCGTTCATCGTCCGGATCAGCATGTAGACGCCGACCGTGAGCAGCACGTACCCCGGCAACGAATACCGACTGGCGCGCCCGGCGACGCTCACGTCGACGGCGCCCACCACGAGGAACACGAATGTCCGCAGGATCAGGGAGCGGGTGGTTCTGCCGTACCAGGGCCTCCCCCGCGGATAGCGCACCCGGACCCGGTGCCAGCCGCCGCCGTAGGAGGACCAGATGTTCCGCCGGTCGCCCACCTCGAGGTCGAGCACGGCGCTCGCGCGCCGGGTCACCCCCAGGGCGGCCCCGTACGCGAGGTAGCGGTCCCAGATGGCGACGGCCGAGGGCGGCAGGTCGGCGAACTGCTCGTGGTTACGCAGCCAGGCCTGCACCCCGAACCAGCGGGACGCGGCTTCCAGGCCGGCCGGGGTGTCCCGCTCGCCGACGTGCTGGACCAGGCCCGCGAGCACGCCGGCCACCGTGAGGAAGCAGAGGAACGTCCAGGCGTTGTGAGTTCGGTGCACGGCCGCGAAGCCGCACACCAGGCCCACCGCGAGCGCACCGGAATACAGCGCCGTCATCATCGTCCGGCCGAACCGGCGCCGGGACAGCCCGGCCGCGCGCGCTTCGGCGACCACGGCCGCGCTCAGCCGCTGGTTCCAGGCCTTGGACTCGTTCTGGTCGCGGAAGGCCAGCGCCGTGACCGGCACGACCCCGCCGACGGCGAGGCCGCGGATCCGGTCCAGCACCTGCCGCTCGTACGGCCGGAGACCGCGCTCGTCCGGCGGATTCCGAGCCAGGTGGAGCGTCGTCCGGAAGGGGTCGTTGTCCGGCTGGCGCAGCTCGTAGTATTTGGCCGCGGCCAGGTCGAGCACCGTCGATTCGGCCTGCCCCACGCTCCTCGACCAGTCGTTGACCAGCATGCTCACCACCGCGGGCGGCTCCGGACCGAGGTCCATCGTGGCCGGTCCGGCGGGTGGCAGCACGGTTCGGGTGGCGAGCCGGCAGACTCCGTACGCGATGAGCCAAAGCCCTGCGGCGGCCCCGGCGATGATGATGTCGAGCATCGGCCTACGAGTTCACCTCGACCGTGCCAGGTTCTGAGATCACGACGGCAAGATATACCTATGGGTCGACGGTGAGCAGGTGCGCCTTGAATCCGGAGCCGTAGCTGTCGGTCGCGGTCCCGGCGTAGTCCTGGATCAGCACGTTGCCTCCGCTGCAACCCCACGGGTTCCAGGTCCAGGCGAGGTACCCGACGTTGTGCGAATCGGCCCACGTCATCACCTGGTCGATGAAGTCGTGCGCGCACGAGTTCTGGCCGATCTCACCGGCCACGACCGGCACCTGCGCGGCCACCGGGGCGACCTGGCTGTCCCAGCAGGAGGTGTTGGAGCAGGAGTTGAAGTTGTAGACGTGCCAGGCCGCCACCAGATTGCCGGCCGGGTCGGTCGGCTTGTACGTCAGCCACTGCGTCAGGTCATTGGACCACGCCAGGCCGCCCAGCAGGATGACATTGGTGGCGCCGGTTCCACGTACCGCGTCGACCAGGCTCTGCATGCCGGCGACCGGGTAGGTGATGCCACCGCAGGTGCCGCCGTCACGCCAGCACTTCCATTCGTTGGCGGCGCTGGCGTAGCCGTCGGCGTTGTCCGGCCACGGCTCGTTGAACAGGTCGAAGAGGACCGCGTCGTTGCCCTTGAACGCGTTGGCCACGCTGGTCCAGAACTGGGGCGCGTACTGCGCGTCCGGCATCGGCTTCTGGCAGGTGGCGTTGACGTCCGTACAGTTGCCGTTGCCGGCGCCGCTGTAGCTGCCGTACGACCAGTGCAGATCGATGATCGGATTGATCCCGTTGGCCGCCAGCAGAGTGGCGTAGCTCGTGACCGCCTGCTGATAAGTTGCCCCGCTCGGCGTGCCGTTGGTGCCCAGCCAGCACTGCTCGTTGACCGGGATGCGGACGACGTGGATGTTCCACGACTTCATGGCGTCCACCGAGGCCTGGTCGGGCTGCGCACCGTCGAAGACGCCCACCTTGCCCTGCACGCAGGCGAACTCGGCGCTCGAGCGGTTGACGCCGAGCAGCCGGTAGGCCGTCCCGGCGGAGGTCACGATCTTGTTGCCGGACACCTTGAGCGCGGGCGCCGGACCCGCCGGGCCCGTGGTCGGCGAAGTCGTGGGCGGGGTCGTCGGCGAAGTCGTGGGCGGGGTGGTCGGCGCAGTCGTCGGCCCGGTGGTCGGGTCCGTAGTGGGGGTCGTGGTGCTGGAACCGCCGGTGCAGGTCACGCCGTTGACCTTGAACGACGCCGGGTTCGCATTGCTGCTGCCCCAGCTGCCGGTGAATCCCACCGAGACCGAACCGTTGGTGGCGACGCTGTTGTTCCAGCTCATGTTGACCGCGGTGACCGCCGATCCGGACTGGGACCAGGTGGCGTTCCAGCCTTGGGTGACCTTCTGGGCGGCGTCCGGAAAGGTGAACTCCAGTTTCCAGGTGGACAGCGGGTCGCCGAGGTTGGTGAACGAGACACCACCCTGGAATCCGCCCGGCCACTGACTGGCGACCGAATAGGTCGCCGAACAGCCGGTGGTCGCGGCCGATGCGGTGGACACGGCTACAAGCGTGCCTGCGGCAAGCAGCCCGGCCGCCGCTGCGGCGACGATGACGACGCGGTGTTTCATGAGGAGCCTCTCCGCCCATTGACACAGTTCGATGGGAGCGCTCCCACCATGGTCGGTGGCCGCCTCATGGAAGTCAAGGCCGGCCCCGATCGCTCGGGCCCGGCCACCGGCGGTCTTCCTACGCCGCGAGCTGGACGCGGTCGAAGAGGACGACGGCGTGTGAAGATCATGAACATGGATTCGTGGCGGACCGGATACATCGATGAACTGCGTACGCGGCGGCCCGACCTCGTCGATGTCGTAGATGCGTTGCCGCTGCGTCCGGCGATCCGGCTCACCGCGGCGACACCGGGTGATGCGGTAGCGGGCCGGCTGGGTGGTCCAGCGCCGATGCCGGCCGGTGCGGTCTGGCCGCACGAACCGGGCGGCCTGCCGCTGACCTTCGTCGCACTGCTGGACTGTGCAGCGCTTACGGCGTACGACAGCGGCATGCCGCTACCCGCGGACGGCACCCTGCTGTTCTTCCTGCCGTCGCTGGAGAACCTGGACGTGCTCAATCGCGGGTACACGCCACCGGTGATCCACGTGCCGGCCGGTGTGCCCACCGTTGAGCTGCGGGTTCCAGAGGAGTACCTCGACCCGGCCTACGACACTTACGAATACCCGCCGGTTGCGCTCACCGGGCTGACCATAGCGACCGTTCCCGGTTCCCACAGCCCGTTCCTCGGCACCGATCTGGACGAGATCGGCCGGATCAGCGCTGTGCTGCGCGAGTCAGACCTGCACGGGGCCATCCGCCGCGGGGGGCCGGATCATCAGGTCGGCGGTCACTCCGTTGCCTTTCAGAGGCCGCTGGAAGGGAGCGCCGCGAAAGCCGCCGGCGTCGAAGGTTGGTTCGACGACGCGGACTTCCTGGCGGCGGCTCGCGAGTACGTCCTGCTGCTGCAACTCGACGAGGACGTCGAGGCCGGAATGGGGTGGGGAGACGGTGGGCTGGCGATGTGGGCGATTCACCGCGCCGACCTGGAGGCCGGCGACTTCAGCCGCGTTCACGTCGAGATCGAGAGTCACTGAGCACGTGCCGGGCGGGTGCGGCCGAGTGGGTGTGATCCGGTCTATAGCGTCCGTGACGCACGTGGAGTTCGAATGGCAGCCATGCTGCCCGCCGACGGACATGTGCACACTGAATGGTCGTGGGACTGCGAGCCTGGCGACATGGAGGCCAGTTGCGTCCGGGCGATGACTCTCGGCCTGCCGGCCATCGCCTTCACTGAGCACCTCGACTTCACGGTCTGGACCGGCGTGGAACCGGCGCCGGACGCCCCCGCGAAGGTGACCGACCTGATCACCGAGGATGGGACGTTGGCCCCGCCGCTACTGGACGTCGAGGGCTACCTGGCATGCGTACAGCGCTGCCGCGAGAAATTCCCCGACCTGCTGATTCTCACCGGAGTGGAGGTCGGGGAACCGCATTGGCATCGAGATCAGGTCGCCGCGGTCCTCGGGGCGGGACAGTTCGACCGCGTGCTCGGTTCCTTGCACACCCTGCCGCTGGGCACCGGCCTGAACGAGCCGGGCGAGCACTTCGCCCGCCGGCCGGCCGCGGAGGTGGTCCGTGACTGCCTGGCTGAGATACCCCGGCTGGTGGCCGGCTGCACGGACTTCGAGGCGCTCGCTCACATCGACTTCGTCAGCCGGTACTGGCCCGCAGCCGCCGGCCCCTTCGACCCCGCAGATTTCGAGGAGGAGTTCCGGCACGCGCTGGCGGCGGTGGCGGCCGCAGGCCGGGCACTGGAGGTCAACACGAACCGCCGGCCATTCCCCGAGATCGTGCGGTGGTGGAGAGAAACAGGCGGCGAGGTGATCACCTTCGGCAGTGACGCGCACTGTCCCGGCGGCGTGGGCGGCGGCTTCGCGGAAGCAGTCGCCATGGTCGAGGCGCTGGGCTTCCGTCCCGGCCGCCACCCCCACGACAGGTGTACGCCTGACCTGGGTTGAACCCGAAGTCATGCACGTCTGGCAGCATCGCCGCATGGACAGCGAGATCGAGCTTCGAGCCTGTTGCGGTGTGGTCGTCCTCGACGATCACAGCCGGATCCTGCTCATGCGCCGCCGCGGCGAAGGGACCTGGGGAATACCCGGCGGTGGCATCGAAGTCGGAGAAACCTGGCAGCAGGCAGCCCGGCGCGAGTGCCGCGAAGAGACCGGCTGGGAAATCGAGCTGCACGAGTTGCTGGGCCTGTACAGCGATCCCGCCAGCCAGACTCACCGCTACCCGAACGGACGAGTCGTGCACTGCGTCGGCGCGGTCTTTCTAGCGTCCCCACGCCACCGAACCGGCACACCCGACGGCGAGGCCACCGAACTCGGCTGGTTCACCCTCGACCAACTCCCCGCGCCACTTTTCGGACCAGACGTACCCGTCCTCAACGACGCGGCACGGCGGGAAAACGGTCCCTTCATCGACTAGCCGTACCGTGTGCGACCGCGCAAGGTCACGGGAACAAAGTTTCGCCGGCACGGGCGACACATCTCGGCGGCAAAGGGAATCAAGCGGTGAGGTGCCCACTGACGCCAGGCGCTGCTGCACCGCGTGTCGGCCCGGCGGGTCGTGTCCTGACACCCGGCGCCTACCGCATTCGGTTCGCCACCGCGGAGCGGGAGATCTGGCCGCTTACGCCCTCCTCGGGCACACTCTTCGCGGCCAAGGCCTGTGACGCGTCATCGTTGGGCAAGATGCTGTCGACGCCTTCGTCCACGACCTGCCGACCGCGGGTGAGCATGAGCTGCGGCGGCTGTTCCTGGCCGCGCCAGCCGCTGACGTCGGTGCCCTGCGGCGCGTGCCGGGCGATGAAGTCGGCCATCGTGGTCAGCAGTTGCTGATCGGTCACCGGGGTCCATCCGTGCGGTTGGCTCACGCCGTAGATGAACTGGAAGTCGGGCGCCGGCGAGGTGAGGGCGTTGGTCCGCTGCTCGAAGTACGCGACACCGTCGTTGAGGAAGTAGGTGTCCTCGGT
This sequence comes from Actinoplanes sp. NPDC051411, assembly GCF_040682075.1. Taxonomy (NCBI): domain Bacteria; kingdom Bacillati; phylum Actinomycetota; class Actinomycetes; order Micromonosporales; family Micromonosporaceae; genus Actinoplanes; species Actinoplanes sp. NPDC051411. The sequence continues at coordinate 20,742 of NZ_JBFBAD010000099.1, forward strand.
GCCGACGTAGATGTGCAGCCGACCGGCGACCTTCGGTCCGAGCCTCGTCCAGTCGGTCGCGACGATCGACGAAAGGTCGAAGTGCTTCTTCCAGTAGGCGGCCACGGTGTGGTCGATGCCGCCGGTGTGCTTGTCCCAGATCGGCGCGGGGTATCCGTCCTTGCCCTGTGGACCGAACACCGCCTGCCAGATGTCCCACTGTCCTTGGCTGCGCCCGTGCGAGGCGACCGCCCGCTCGTACGCGTTCTCCTGCCCGTTGGTCCACAAAGTGTCGCCGCTGCTCCCGCGGGCCGCCGGCCGCGGGACCGGCACCCACGAGCTGCCGGTGACGTACGCGTTGGCGTCGGCGTAGATGTCGATCACCTGATGGGCGCGGAAGTCCATGGAGTCGGGGAAGCCGGCCCAGGCGCCGGCGTACGTGTCGGGGTAGAGCACGAGCGACGCCGCGGCGATCCACCCGCCGGTCGATCCGCCGGCGACGACCCGCCCCCAGCGCTGTCCGATCGTCCGGAACGCCTTGTCGATGGCCGGGATGAGCTCCTGGTTGATCGCGTCGCCGTACGGGCCGAGATTGGCGGAATTCGCGTGATAGGAGTCGTCGTAGAACGGGTTCTCGCTGCGCACCTGCACGGAGATGAACCGGGCCGCGTCCGCCGACACCCACCACTGGGAGAAGTCATCGCCCAGCGACTCGTCGAAGCGGTGCGGGTTGGCGCGCGGGAAGTGTCGCCCGATCAGCTCCATGGGATACCGGACGTGGCGGTTGGCGGCCAGGTCGTAGCCGGCCGGCAGCAGGATGTCCGCGCCGAGATAGACGTCGCGGCCCCAGAAGCGGCTCAGCAGCGCGGAGCGGATCTTCAGGTGCTTGACGTGCGCCGAGTCGGTCGGGTTGCCCTGCTGGCCGGTGCTGCCGGACGGGATCGTGCCGATCGGTTTGACGACCTGGTCGAGCGTGAGGCGCACCGTCTGCGCGTGGCCGGTCAGGTGGACGGCGCGCGGCGTGGAGTAGACGTTGCCCGGCGAGTGCCAGATGTCGCCGCCGTCGCCTTGCGGCCAGTGCACCTGGACTACCGACCCGTCCGAGCGACGGTTGGTCTCGTAGGTGCAGAAGAACGCCTGTACCACGTAGTCGCCGGCCGGGATGTCCTCGAACCGGGCGAACGGGTAGCCGACCACCGCGGCGCCGGAGCGCAGCGGGATCGCCCGGCCGGGCACGGCGTTCGGCACGTCCTGGCCGAAGAACGGCACGGTGATCGGCTCATTGTCCTGCAGGTTGTCCCGGGGCTCCGGCGCGTCGGGACTCAGATCCGACGCGCGGGCGATGATCACGAAGGCGCGGCCGGCGCCGCTGTACGTTCCCGCGGCCAGCGTGAGCGAAAAATCCGGGCCGGGTCGCCCGCCCGCCTCAGCGACGCCGGCGTCCGCCATGGTCACCAGACCGCCCACCGAGGCGAACGAGCCGGTCAACACGAAGCGCCGGCTGAACCTGCCCTGCCCTGCCGCCATGATCTGTCTCCTGTCGCCGCGCCTACATATCCTCCATCGAAGACGATAAGGCCGACGGGGCGGCCGGTGTGCCCCGATCGGCGCGTACGAGGCTCGAGCCAGGGCGGGCTAGTTGTCCGCCGCGTTCATCATCTACGCGTACTTCGCATGATCGTCAGCTGGCGGGTCCACGATCACAGCGAGGGCGACCCTCAATGTCGGTGGATGGTCGCGTTTGACGCGCCCGATGGAGTGGGTCGCACGGCGTTAGGAATGGCCCGCGTCCGGACCGATGAAAGCAGCCGACCGGGCCGGCTTTTCAACGACCCGTACGCGCGGGCTTTCGTGGCCGCGGCGGGCGAGCTCGTCAGCCGTGACGGCTCGGCTGGCCCCGTTTACGGAGATGTGGAAAGGCGGGCTCGGCCGCGCCTTACCGCAATGGCTGGCCCAGCATGGCTGGCAAGTTCGCATTGAGGACCGGGACCGCACCGCCGACGCCTACGGCCGGCCCTCCCCAACTCCGTCCGACGGCGGCCACCTCATCTCGACGCGCGCCGCCTCCTGAACAACGCAGGACACCAGTTAAGGCTGGATCCACGTCACGCCGCTCGCAATTCGGCTACTCGTCTACCGGAAAGCCGGTGACGCGCTGCTTGCGATTTGCCCCTTACGAGGGGGCGACCAGGTCTCGCGCGGCCGCCCGGCCGCCCGCAGCCGGGCCGGGGCCGGTGTGCCTCGGTGCCTGGGTGATGAGTCGGTAGGGTTCGCGTGCGACGTAACGTTTGAGGCAGCGGATTGCTTCGGTCTGGCCTTGCATTCGCTGACACGTCGGTCGGACAAGTCCAAGTCAAAGGGTGGCTGAGTGGCCAGGATCAAACGGTCAATCCGTCGCGGGCAGGTAGCGCACGTTGCCATCGCTGGGGATCAGGTATCCGATCCAGCGGCGCGTGGGCGGGTCACCGGCGATGGCAGCGGCGTCAGTCTGACCGGACACCTCGTTGCCGATCAGGCCCAGTTGGAAGCCAGCTGCGGCGTACACCCGAACGCCCAGGCCAGCCATCCAATCGTCGATCGGTCGGCGCCAGGCCAGGGAGGCCGAACCACTGCTGGGGTCGCCGACCATATGCTCGTTGGAGCGTGGCTCGGCACGGCCCAGCGCCCCCAGCGGTAGGTAGAAGTCCAGCCAGTCAGGGCCGTTGTCCTCGCGGACTGCCACGACGCCGTAAACGATGGGAGCGCCGTTGGGCAGCCGGACCACACCGTGTAGATGACCGAACTGCAGCAGCGACGCCTGAGTGCACGGCACGATCTGTTGGTCGGCCGGCGCGATCTGGCGGCTGCCGTAGCAGCCCTCGACTTCGGCAGCCGACCACAGAACGCCCAGCGCGGCCTCCAGTCGTGTGTCGCTGGTGTCACCAAGTTCGAGCGCCAACTCGTAGAACCCGCCGTGCCAGTTGTCGGCGATCGTGAAGTCCGCGGATTCGGTCACCCGCTGATCCTCTATCCGTCCCGACATCCGCGCACCGACATTTCCCAACGAGACCGCTAATCAGAAGTAGCCGCGCCGGGGCAGGCCCGAACTCCTGCTATCCCAGCAGAACGGATACTGCTGGCCGAGCTGGTGCGGACCCACCTGATCCACGAGCACATCCCGGACCGCTATACGATTCATGACCTGCTTCGCGCGTACGCCTGCGAACTTGCCGGCGAAGCCGGCCGCGAAGCTGAGGCCGACGCCGCCACCGTCCGCATGTTCGCCCACTATGTACACACCAGTCACCTGGCCGCCCGGCTGCTCAACGCGGGCCGCAGCCCGCTCGCCCTCCCCGACCCGCCCGCCGGAATGCTGCGGACGGACCTACACGACTCCACCGACGCGAACCGGTGGTTCGAGGCCGAACATCCAGTACTGCTCGCCGCCGTTCAGCAGGCCGTCACCGCGGCCGGGCACCGCGCCGCCGCATGGCCGCTGGTCTGGTCGGTTACCGATTTTCTGGACTTCCGGGGTCGCTGGCTCGAGATGCTGACGGCTCTGTCTACGGCGGCCCGGGGCGGCGACCCCGCCCGCATGCCGCAGATCGAAACCGCGATCGGCCGCGTCTACCTCAGGCTCGATCGCCTCCCCGAAGCAGGCGAGCACGCCCGGCGCGCCGCCGGTCTGGCCGCCGAGAACGGCGATCCGGTCGACCAGGCACGCGCCGAACTTCAATACGGCAACGTCCTGGAGCGACAAGGCCGAATCCGGGAGGCACTCGGCCGAGCAGAGATCGCGCTCGACCTGCACCAGGGCACCGACTCCCGGATGGAAGCGCATGCGCTGAATTCGGTCGGCTGGTACCACGCCCAACTGGGCGAGTTCGAGGCGGCGCTGGCGTACTGCGAACACGCGAACACGCGAACACCATCTTCGTCACCGTCGACGATCCGCCGGGCCAGGCATCCACGTGGGACAGTCTCGGCTTCATCCACCGCGGACGCGGTGACCGCCCACGAGCAGTCGAGTGCTATCGCAATGCCCTGACCCTCTACCGGCGGCTCAGCGACCGCTTCTTCGAGGCCGACACCCTGGCCCACCTCGCCGACGCATACGCCGACCTGGATCACGTCGGCGCCGCACGGGCCAGCCTGCGTCAGGCACTGACCGTCCTCGGCGAGCTCCATCACCCCGACGCCGGGCGGGTCGCCGCCCGACTACGACAGATCGAGGGTCAAGGCGTCGCGGGGTAAGTGCTCCAGGTCAGAGGCCGGTCGTGTTCTTCGAGGTCGGGTTGTTGTTCTGGTCGTAGCCGTAGGTGCTTGCCGGCGTCCGGCGTGCAACTTCGGAGCCTCCCTGTTGCGTCCTATTGGTAGATAGACATGTGTCATTGAGGTGCCCACCTCGCGGACCAGACTGTCCAGGCCCCCGGGGCGGGGTGCACCGTGTGCCCGCGCGACAGGAGAAAGCACAAGTCGAGGAGACGACACGACATGTACCGAACTGGACGCACACGTACCGTGACAAGCAGGCTGACCTGCGCCGGCCTCGTCGCGGCGTCCGTCATCGCGATGGGTGTTCCACCCGCCGCGGCCGCGAACGCGGCACCGACCGGACCGCAGAGAACCGCCATGGGCAAAATCAGGCTCAGTGCACTGTCGTCGGGGGCCCGCACCTGGTGGTCCCCGCCGACCGCGACAGAGGCGAGCCCGAAGGTCAGCCGCACCGCCGTCACTTTCGGGACGAACGTGGACGCCAACGACCCGGGCAAGGACTTCGGCTCCGGGCAGAGCGAAACCGCCATCGCCGCGTCGGGTAACCACGTGATGGCCGCGTGGAACGACATCAGCGGCGCGATGTACCTCCCCACCACGGACCCGCAGGGCTCGGTGACCGGTGTCGGCTACTCCAGCGACGGCGGCCGCACCTTCACCGACCTCATCGGCCTGGCCAACGACAACCCGTTCCAGCAGTGGTACGGCGACCCCAGCGTGGTCGCCGTGGACGCGAACACGTTCATCGTCGCCGGCCTGTATTACCCGTCGCTCGCGGCCGACTGCACGAAGGCTCCGCAACTGCTGGAGGCCGCCGTCGAGGTGGCCACGGTCGGCGCGAACAACCAGGTCTCGTTCTCCGAGCCGGTCGTCGTCGCGTCCGGCGGCGACTACTGCGGCCTGATCAACGACCCGGACAACCCGCCGCCGGACCTCGCGCAGCCGGACAAGGAGTGGCTCGCGTACGACCCGGCGACGCGTACCGTGGCCGTCTCGTACACGCGGTTCTTCTTCGGCGACGCCGGTCAGAGCGGCAACGGCCAGGTCGAACTGGTACGGGCCCACCTGCCGGCCGAGCCCAGCGCGCTGAGCTCCGCCGACTTCACCGGCCCGACCGTGGTCTGGCCGGAGGAGGCCACCGTGGTGAACACCGGCGCGTACGCCGCGGTGTCCGCCACCGGCGACACGTACATCGCGTGGGAGCGCAACATCGACAGCAACCTGTCCAACGGTGACCCGTACGTGTACATCCACGCCGCGAAGGTGCCCGCCGGTGCCGGCGCCCCGAGCGCCGGCGGGCCCGCCTCACCGGTCGTGGTCACGACCGGCCAGCAGAACTCGAGCGCGGCAGGCGGGGTGAAGTCGCTGGACGGGACTGCCATCTCGGGGTACAGCCGCGGCCTGGGCAACGACTTTCCGAGGATCGCCCTGGACGCGCCGCTGGGCCGGGTGGTGTTCGCCTGGAACGACGCCAGCCTGCACCCGCTGGGCGACATCTTCCTGCGTACGCTCGACATGTCGCTCGCGTCGCCCACCGCCATCGCGAAGGTGAACGACGACTCGTCGTACGCGCTGCACTTCCTGCCCGCCGTCAGCGTCCGCTCCAACGGCGCCATCGTGACCTCCTGGTACGACCGGCGGCGCGGTGGCCCGCAGTCCACACTGACCGACTACTACGCCGAGGTCCGCAGCCGCCCCACGACGAGCGCGCCGGACGTACGGATCAGCACCGGGCAGAGCGACTGGCTCGGGGTCAGCTCCCTGATCGACCCCAACTTCGGTGACTACACCGACAACGCCTCGTCCGGCAACCGAACCTACTTCACCTGGTCCGACGGCCGGATCGGGGTACCGCAGCCGTTCGTCGACCGCCGATAGCACCCACTGTCCGCGCGGGTGTGGGCCGGTCGCCGTGCGGCGCCCGGCCCGCGCCCACTACACCCGATGGAGGGGCAAGAGCGACCAGCATGCCGGTCCGGGCCGGCATCCGGCGGCGAGTAGCAGGTAGCGCGCATTGCCCTTCGAAGGTACGGCCGCGGACGGCGTTCCGCCTTGGCCTCGCGGGACTACTCGGGAGTGGCGCCCGGTGTGCACAGTCGCACTCCCGTACATATCCATACCGTTCTATTTACATCTTGTAGGAGGTCCGGTAACACCAGCAGCGGTGGCCGCAACCCCTTCGGCCGCCCGTGCGGAACTCGATGAGGCGGTGTCACCCATGCATCAACGCTCCTCCAGGTCACGCAACCGGATCGCACGACTGACGGCCCTGACTATCCCCGCCGCTGCGGCGCTGCTGCTGGCGACTGCGGCGCCCGCGGCGGCCAACGTCGCGCTCACCCAGGTCAGCACCGATCCGTACACCGACACGCAGGCCCAGCATCAAAGCGAGGTCGAGCCGGACACGTACGCATTCGGCGCCACGATCGTCTCGGCGTTCCAGGTCGGCCGGGTCTCCGGCGGCGGCGCCTCGAACATCGGCTGGGCCCGCTCCGGCGACGGCGGCGCGACCTGGACCCACGGCTTCCTGCCGGGCATCACCACCAACGGCGGCGGCACGTTCGGACAGGCCAGCGACGCGGCCGTGGCCTTCGACGCCCGGCACAACGTATGGCTGATCTCCAGCCTCGGCATCAGCGGCTCGACCGTCGACGTGCTCACCAGCCGTTCCACCGACGGCGGCCTCACCTGGTCCAACCCGGTCACCACGGCCACCGGCTCGCTGGACAAGAACTGGATCGCCTGCGACAACACCGCCACCAGCGCCCACTACGGCAACTGCTACACCGAGTACGACATCACCACCTCCGGCGACTCCATCCGGATGAAGACCTCCACCAACGGCGGCGCCACCTGGGGTACGGCGCTGGCACCGGGCGGGAGCCACGCCGGCCTCGGCGGGCAACCGGTGGTGCTGCCCAACGGCGACGTCATCGTGCCCTACCTGTCGACCACCGACACGATCCGCTCGTTCCGCAGCACCAACGGCGGCACCTCCTGGAGCTCCACCGTTCAGGTCGCCACCGTCAGCCACCACGACGCGGCCGGCGGACTGCGGGAGGAAGCCCTGCCCAGCGCCGAAGCCGACGCCGCCGGCACCGTCTACGTGAGCTGGTCCGACTGCAGGTTCCGCAGCGGCTGCCCGCGCAACGACATCGTGATCGCCAAATCGACCAGCGAAACCACCTGGGCCTCCCCGACCCGAGTACCGATCGACGCCACCACCAGCACCGTCGACCACTTCGTGCCCGGCATCGGCGTCGACCCGTCCCGCTCCGGCTCGTCGGCCCGCATCGGGCTGACCTATTACTACTACCCGAACTCGTCGTGCACGGCCTCGACCTGCCAGCTCGACGTCGGCTTCATCTCCTCGGCCAACGGCGGCACCTCGTGGAGCACCGCGACCGCCGTGGCGGGGCCGATGAACCTGTCCTGGATCCCGAACACCTCACAGGGCCGCATGTTCGGCGACTACATCTCGACCTCGGTGCTGCCCGGCGGCAACGCCTACCCGGTGCTGCCGGTGGCTACCGCACCGACCGGAAGCACGCTGCACCTGGGCATGTCCGTGCCGACCGGCGGCCTGCCGGTCACCGGTGGCTCCACCACCGCCCTGGCGTCCCCGGCCCCGAGTTCGGCTGTCGTACACCGAACCGTGCAGCCCGGCGCCCACTAGGACCGGTGATCGGAGCCGGGCCGTTCGATACGGCTGATTGCCGATAGGCGCCTGCGGAAGATCAGGAACGGTCTCCCGCAGGCGCAGGCATTTCGGTGTGGCCGCCACCCGCGATTAGCGCTGCTGCGCGGCGACGAGCCCGGGCGCACGATCAGGACCGGCCGGGTGCGATCTGACGCCGGCCGGCCGACAACGCGAAGCTTCAGCCGATTCCGGTCACCTGCAGCGCGGTGGTCCAGTTGGTGCGGATCGCGCTCCGGGCCGAGGACAGAGTGATCTGGCCCTTGCAGACCGCGTTTTTCAGTTCGTTTCGACGCCGTCCTTGGTTGTGGCGGTTTGGCGTGTGACCACAAGAAGTTAAGTGCGCCGATTGTCATCCGGCCGCTCGCGAGCGAAGAACGGATCGGTTGCGCAGCCTCCTCACCCGGAGATCATGTGCCGCTGCCCCGTGCGGATGTCGTGGTATTCCACGCGGTAGCGGCCGGCGAATTCCACTGCGAGGCTGCGGGCCAATTCGGCACCTCGCTCGGCGAACGCGTTCTCGGACGCCTCGTCGGGGAAGCCGGAGGAAGCAGGGTCGTCGAGGTCGAGGGTGGCGTCATAGTCGTCGCCCCAGGCGTTCAGTTCGTCCGCCAGGTCCTTGGAGATCGGCAGCTTCGCGGGGTCGACATTGTATTCGTCGGCGCCTGGCTGCCAGGTCGGGTACGACTGGTAGTCGGGCATCACCCGGATGATGTCAGTGGCCAACTGGATTCGCCCCCACGATGAAGCCGTTGTTTCCGACCGTGACGGCTACCCTATAAGGTCGGCCCTCGAACACGAACTCGTAGATCGGCCGCCCAGTGCCTTTGCCCTGATAGCCCACGACCTTGCCGGTGGTGGCCGCGTCGAAGGCGAATTGGCCCACCTTGTCCGATGGGACGCCGATGTCGGCGAACTGGTCGGCGTGATCCATGACGTGTTGGAGACCGGCCTTGGCGTTGCCACTCTCCAAGAAGATGATCTTCCCTTCGCCGTTCTTGCCAATCAGGATGACCTTGTCGGGGTCGTGTTTGACTCCGTTGGCGGCCAGTTCCTTCAGCAGCTCGTCGCGAGCGGGGCCGGCCGGCTCGCGTACGGGGTCCTTGCCGCCGCCCTTGCGGCCGAACTTCCCCAGGATGCCTTTGATCTTTTCGATCAGCTCTGCGATCTTGCTGGCCATGCCCCGAAGCCGGGCAAGGCTGGCCACCAGGTCCTTGAGCCACTTGGAGATCTTCGCGGCCCACGAGGCGCACAGCGTCGACACCTGCTCGACGACGAGCGGTGTCGCGAGGCCGAGCGACGCGGCCTCTTCGGCCGCATAGACGATCAGGCGGGACACGAGCGTCGCGATGCCGTCGCGCACCAACATCCGTACGCCGGCAACAAGGAAGCCGGCGGCTTCCGTGATCGCCGCAAGCGTCTCAGCGGCCTTGCCGAGAGCGCCGACCGCGGCCTTCTGCTGAGCGGTCCAGGTCCGGTAGGCGTCCGCCGCCGACCCGGTCCACTCGGTCGTGTCCCACCGCACGGCCCGGTCCAGGTCCTCGGCGCGGTCGTTCAACGATCCGGCCACGTTTCGCCAGGTCTGGGCGTGCGCCTGGACCTGCGCGGGATCACCGGCGAGCCAGTCGAGGGCCTCCCGCAGCGGCTTGACGTGTTCGATGATCCATGCAACGCCGTACTGCAGGAGCGCGCCGATCGGGTCGGAAACGAAGGCTAACGCGTCGAGGCCGGCCGAGACCGCGCCGAGCGATCCCTCAATCCAGCTGCCGTCCTTGACTCCGCGGTAGATGCTCTCAACGTCTTGGGCAATCCAGACCCCTGCCCACAGATCGACCGACGCACTTGGGGTCGCTACCAGCGGATTACCCGAGCTCATCGGTCTTCCTCAGTCGGTGGGCCGCGTTGCCGTCGGACATGTCGTAGTCCGCCGCCGTCGACCGCAACGCATCCGCGGTGTCGCGCGCCGCGGTGACCGCGCTGCCGATGCCGTCGGTCACCTGCGCCTGTAGGTCGTTCAGCAGGGTCGGCACGAACTGGCATAGCCGGCCATAAGCGCCGGAGTCGACTTGGGCTGCCGCGCCGGCCTGTTTCGCGGTGTCCAAACCGTCGCCGATCCGATCAATCTCAGCGGCATGCGAGACGAGAGCGGACGTGCTGACCTGGAACTGGCCGCTCACTCGTCGCCTTCCGACTGATCAGCTAGCCCCAGGCGAACGTTCAAAGATCTCATCAAAGCTTGGCCGGCGGCACTGTCGAGTCCGACCGTTTCGGCCGTCGCTCGCTCGAACTCGCGGGCCAACGATGCCTTGGCCGAACGGATGGCGTCGAGGATCTGCCGGGCCGTGGTGGTGGCTGGCTGGCGACGGATCTCCTCGTCGAGGCGCAGGCCGGCGATCTGACCACCGGATCCGACCGTCACCTCAACGATTCCATCGCCTTCTCGCGCGGTCGCTGTCAGGCCCGAAGTGCGCTCGTTCAGCGCTCGAGCCTTGGCAGCACGCTCCTCGAAACCCTGCTGCCACTGCTCGATCCGCTGCAGCGCCAAGTCGTCGATCGGCCCATCGATCACCGTCTCACGGTAAGTCCGACAGTCAATGCAGGAGTCCCATCGGTGAGCAGCCGGTCGACCTTTGCCCCGGGCTCGCCGACGGCGGAAGTCATTGATCTTTGAGGTCGTCGAGGAGGTCGCGAAGGACAACTCTTCGTGGACTGCCAGACCGCGTGCTGACATGCCCGCCGCGATCAGACGATGAAGCAATTGCGTGCCGGCTCTTGCCGGATTGGCCGAGAGACACAGCAACGGCCTTCCGCTGCCTGCGCGCACCGCGGCCTGCATGACCTGCGGATTCTCGCAGACCGACACTATCTGCCCGGGCGGCAGCCACGAGGCCGTACCCGCCCATCGCAAGCTCGTTGGGAGTGAGATGAGTGATCAGACCGAGGTCGGTTCGGGCACGCATCATCGTCGACCAGCCACCATCGCCCGGCGGCCGGAACTACCAGCACAGCACCGTTCCGGAGAGGGTGTTGGTGGCAACACCCAGCGCTGTCCAGAGATCCCTACGGTCGGCGGCGGACTCCGGGGCGGGCTATGGCGCGTGCGGGCGCAGGCGACCGTCCCCCTTACTGCTCCACCGGCCGATGGTTTGTCGGTGTCCGGTGGTGGGGATCGTGGTCGAGAGTCTTCTGGCTGCACGCCGCTTCGCCGGCTCGGGCCGGCCGTAACTGTTGTCGCAGAGGTGACGCGTGATGGGCGATACCGGCCCGGTCGACAGGTTCCAGCGCGACAATGCCTGGACCGGCTTCCCGCTCGCGGTGCTTTACAAATTCTTCGACGATCAGGGCAACTACCTCGCCGCCCTGATCGCCTATTACGCCTTCGTCTCGTTGTTTCCCCTGCTGTTGCTGGCGGCGACCATCCTGGGCTACGTCCTGGCCGGTGACCCCGGTTTACAGCAGCACATTCTCACCTCCGCGCTGAGCCAGTTCCCTGTCGTCGGCCAACAGCTGCAGGATCCTTCACGCATCGGCGGTGGTGTCGACGGGCTCGTGATCGGCGTGCTCGGGGCGCTCTACGGGGCTCTCGGTGTCGCGCAGGCCGTGCAGTACGCGATGAACACCATCTGGCGGATCCCCCGCAACAAGCGGCCCAACCCGCTCAAGGCCCGTGGTCGCAGCCTCCTGTTGCTGGCCCTGGTCGGACTCGCCGTGGTCGGCACGACGGTGCTGTCCACCCTCGGCAGCAGCGACGCCGGCTCCCTCGGCGGTCTTTTGAAGATGGTGCTGCTCGCCGCGTCCGTCCTGGTGAACGCCGTCGTATTCCTGTTCGTCTTCCGCCTCGCGACCGCCCGGCACCTTACCTTTGCCGACGTTGCGCCCGGCGCGATCAGCGCCGCCGTCGTGTGGCAGCTGCTGCAGACCTTCGGTGTCACCTACGTCCGGCATGTGGTCAAAGACGCCAGCGCCATCAATGGGGTGTTCGCCGTCGTACTCGGCCTGATCGCCTTCTTCTACCTCACCGCGGTCGCGGTGGTGCTGTGCGCCGAGATCAACGTCGTACGCACGGATCGGCTCTATCCCCGTGCGCTGCTGACACCCTTCACCGACGACGTCGAGCCGACCCACGGCGACCACCGCGCGTACACCGGACAGGCCGTCTCGCAGCGCAGTAAAGGTTTCGAGAACATCGACGTCACCTTCGACAAGCCGGCTGACCGCGGCAACGACGACGACTCGGCGCAGGGTCGCGAAGACAATTCGACGTCACCCGAAGATGCCGATGACAGATGACCTGTCGGGGCACCTCAAAGCCTCCTGACGCGGTCTCTGCTCAGCTGTGGGCGCGGCCCCAGATCGCCTGGAGGACCCTGCGTGCATGCCGGCGGTCGCCGGCGCTCAGGTCGGTCAGCAGGGCGTCCTCCATTACGCCGATCCGCTTGCGCAGTGCCGCCTGTTCCTCGCTGCCGCGCTCGGATAGCGAGACTATGTGCCGGCGCCGGTCGCCGGGGTCGCGCAGCCGCTGCACCAGGCCCTCGGACTCCAGATCGTTGAGCAGGCCGACCAGCACGCTGGCGTCCACGGCCATGGCATCTATCAGATCGTGTTGCGTCGCGGAGCCGGTTTGGGCTACGTGGAGAAGCACCTGGCAGTGCCTCGGCCGTAGCCAGGAGCCGGCCAGTGCGGCCCGCAGCGCCTCCTGCACGATCGCTCCCGTTTCCAGGAGCAGGACAGCCAGCGGCAGCTCACGGTCGGTGCGTTCCGGGATCGGGGTCGGCATCCCACCAAGCATACGGATCGCTTAATCATTTGCACCTGCGGATAGTTTATATTTCTCAATCATCCTGTACGGTAAACGACCATGGGCATGCTGATACCGATCAAGGCGCGGTATGTGGAGCGCCGCCAGGAAGCGGACGACGTGACGGCGTTCGTCTTCCGTCCAGACCGCCCCTTCGCATACCGCGCCGGCCAGCACGGCATCTTTATCGTGCCCGGCGCCGGCATGAAGCCGCTCACGATCGCGTCCGCCCCGGAGGACCGCGACCTGACCATCGCGACCCGGCTCGGTTCGGGCAGCCCGTTCAAGAAGGCGTTGGGCGCCCTCCAGCCGGGTGACGCGATCCGCGTCCGAGGGCCGCTGAATCGGTTCACCCTGAGCGGGTCGGCGGACGACGTCGTGTTCATCGCCCAGGGCGTCGGCATCACTCCGTTCCGCTCATTGCTGCGGCACATGCGCGCCGCGGGAATCGGTCGGCACAGCACGCTCGTCCACGTCGGATCCGCCCACGCGTTCCGGGGCGAGACCGAGCGGCTGGCCACTCGCGCGTGGTATCCGAGCGGGGTCGAGCAGTTCCGATTCGACCTCAAGCGAGCCATCTACGAACGGGCCGGCGCGACGTGTTACGTCGCCGGTGCGCCGGCCTTCGTCGCCGACACCGCCGTGCTACTGGCCGAGCTCGGCGTCGCCAAAAAACAGCTCAGGCGCGACAGCTTTCCCGGCTACTGAGCGCTGTCGCACCCCGGCGAAAGGATTCCCGTGACCGACCACGTCCTGGCGGCCGCACCCGCGCTACCGAGCCACGAATTGCTCGTCTTCCTCTTGCAGGTCGCGGTCTTGCTGCTCGGCGCGTTCGCGCTCGGCCGGCTCGCGCAGCGCCTCGGCCTGCCGGCCATTGTCGGTGAGCTGCTCACCGGGGTGGTGATCGGCCCGTCGGTGCTCGGCCACGCCCTGCCTGACCTGTCCGCCTGGTTCCTGCCGAGCACCGGCGAACAGCAGCATCTGCTGGACGCAACCTGCCAAATCGGCGTGCTGCTGCTCGTCGGCGTTACCGGCACTCACCTGGACGCCGCCATGCTGCGCCGCCGGGGCGGCAGCGCGCTGACCATCAGCATCTGCGGGCTGGCCATTCCGCTCGTCCTCGGCCTGGCCGCCGGCACCCTCATGCCGGCCGGCCTGATCGGCGACGGCACCCCGCGGTGGGTGTTCGCGCTCTTCCTCGGTACGGCCATGTCCGTTTCCGCCATTCCGGTGATCGCCAAGACGCTGAGCGACATGCGGCTGCTGCACCGCGACATCGGCCAGCTCGTACTGGCCGCCGGCACCGTCGACGACGCGATCGGATGGTTTCTGCTCTCGGTCGTCTCGGCCGCGGCCACCGTCGGGGTCACCGCTGCACGCGTGACGGCCGGGGTGGCGTACCTCATCGGGTTTATCGCCCTTGCCGTCCTGATCGGACGTCCTCTGGTCCGCCGTGCCCTCAGCCTCGCGGCGCGATCGCCCGAGGCCGGCCCGAGCACCGCGGTCGCGGTCGTTCTGATCCTGCTCGGGGGCGCCCTCACGCAGGCGCTCGGCATGGAGCCGGTCTTCGGCGCCTTCATCGCCGGCATCCTGGTCGGCCTGCCCGGCGCCGGCGATCAGCGCAAGCTCGCGCCGCTGCGGACGGTCGTGATGTCGGTGCTCGCTCCGCTGTTCATCGCCTCGGCCGGTCTGCGGATGGACCTGTCCGAACTGCGCCGGCCGTCCATCGCCCTGGCGGCCTTGGCCGTGCTGGCCATCGCCGTCATCGGCAAGTTCGCCGGCGCCTACCTCGGCGCCCGGCTGACCGGCCTACGTAGTTGGGAAGCGCTCGCCCTGGGGGCCGGGATGAACGCCCGCGGTGTCGTCGAGGTCGTGGTCGCCACCACCGGCCTGCGTCTCGGGGTGCTCACCACGGCGACGTACACCGTTGTAGTCCTCGTGGCGGTCGTCACCTCGCTGATGGCCCCTCCGCTGCTGCGCCTGGCGATGAACCACGTCGAGCAGAACGAGCGGGAGACCGTCCGGCACGCCATGCACGACGCGTGGTCGGCCGCGGGCAGCGAGCCGGGCGACCCGGCGCGGAACGTCAGCTCGACTTGACCTCGGTCCGCAGCACTCGGACCACACCGATCACGCCGGGCAGGACCACCCAGATCAGCGAGGCGGTGAGGAATTCCAGCCACTGCCTGCCGGACACCTGGTGGAGGTATAGCGGGGCCTGGGCGTTGTCGAGGTCCAGCCACGGCGCCAGGTCCTTGAGGCCGGAGACCGAGGAGAACAGCAGGTTGGACAGGTTGGGCACGACGTAGAAGAACACCACCGCCACCGCGGTGGCCAGCAGCGCCATCCCGTACGCCAGGCCCTGGAGCAGACCGACGATCAGCACCACGGCGATGTCGCGATAGCCGGCCACGCCGAACGCCCAGCTGCCAGCGCCGTTGCGGAGCGCGATGCCGA
The DNA here is from genome assembly GCF_040682075.1 of Actinoplanes sp. NPDC051411. Lineage (NCBI taxonomy): Bacteria > Bacillati > Actinomycetota > Actinomycetes > Micromonosporales > Micromonosporaceae > Actinoplanes > Actinoplanes sp. NPDC051411. The sequence goes on from NZ_JBFBAD010000099.1 coordinate 35,927, forward strand.
GGAGGTTACCGATCGCAGCCGATCCGAAGCCGACGAGGATGACCATCGCGCCGACCACGAGGGTGGCGGACAGCTTGGCCACCAGGACACGGCGGCGGTTCGGTTCCAGGGTGAAGGTGATCAGGCCGGTGCGCTGGCTCCACTCGCTGGTGACGGTGAGGATGCCGATGATCGGCAGCAGGATCCGCTCGGGCGACTGGGTGTAGTTGACGAGCTGGCCATAGGTCAGGTTCTTGGGGTCGGCGATGAGCAGGACGCCGGCCACGACCAGCGGCGTCGCCGCGAAGATCGCGATCAGCAGCCACTTGCCGGCCCGGGTATCGGTGAGCTTGCGCAGTTCGGCGCGCAACTGCCGGCCGAACGGCACGCCGGGGCGGCCGGTCGGGGCGGGTCGGGTGTGCGCCGGCTCGATCGTCTGTGCGTGCGTCATCGGTTGGCACTCTCCGTTGAGTCGTGGCGAGCGTGGTCGGTGGTGAGCCGCAGGAACATCTCCTCCAGGCCGCCCTCGGTAGCCGTGCGCAGCTCGGACATGAGCACGCCGGCGTCGTAAGCGGCCTTGGAAACCTCCACGGTGGACGCGGAAGTCAGATAGCCGCCCTCGGCGGCCGGACTGTGTTCGATCCCGGCGTCGGTCAGCGCCTCGGACAGTGCCCGGTCGTCGGGGGGGGCGCCCCCCCGAGCCCACCGCCCCCGCCCCCGGCGCGCACCGGGGGCCCCCCCCGCCCCGCCCCCCCCCCCCCCCCCCACCCCA
>NZ_JBFBAD010000100.1:0-36631 GCF_040682075.1 Actinoplanes sp. NPDC051411
CCGGGGTGGGGCGCGGCCCCCGGCCTGGGTGGACCTGCGCGCCCCCCCGCCGCCGGATCGGGTGACGCGCTGTGCGGGGGTCGCGGCCGGTGGGCCGGAGGTGCGGCCGCCCGCGCGGGACGATCCGGGTGTCGGGCTGCCTACGACGGCGGGCGTCGGCCGGGTAAGGACGTCTACGGCCAGGCTATGACTGGCTGGGCGGGTGGGCTGCGCCCAGATGGGCGCGGCCCAGGACGTACGCCTCGAGGAGTGACCGGCCCCGGTAGCTTGCCGTCGCCCGGTTTTCGAGGTGATGGTCGGCGTTGACGGCGACCGTGGCGGTGAGGTGGGCGAACAGCGGCGCGTCGGAGAGTGAGTCGCCGTAGGCGACGCAGCGTGACACCGGCAGGTCGCCCCGTAGCTCTTCGGTGAGCCAGGTGCCGCCGTCGACCGCCGCGGCCACGATCTCCGGGATGAGGTTCGCCCAGAGGCCGTGGATCGCGGCGGCGAAGCCGGCCGTGTCGAGAGCGCCGGCCGTGAAGCGGGCCTCCAGAGCGCGCAGCTCGGACTCGCTGCCGTGCGCGGCGGCGATCTGGAGGCTCGCGGTGGTGCCGGACAGCAGCGTGCCATCCATGTCGAAGATGTGCAGCGCGGTCACTCGCTCAGTCCCGGACGTAGTAGTGGCCGTTGGTGTCGTCGAAGCGTCCACCGGAGCGGCAGCAGCGGCGGAAACCGGCGCCCGGAGCCGCACGGGCAGGGGTCGTGGCCGCCGAGTTTCTCGACGAGTTCGGTGTCGTGGCCGACGGTGCGGTGGCCGCGTTTGACGTGGGTCTCGCTAGAGGGAACCCCCGGCGGCGCTTGCTGGTCGGCTCAAAAGGACGCGTCGGTGTCGTGGTCGCGGCGCATGGTCGGCTCCCTGGGTGTCGGATCGGCGGGACCGTATACGGATATCAGCGAGCCTCGGCCCGGCGCCACCGAATTGTCGCGCCGGGACACGGCCGGCGGGGCAAGAGCGGGCTTCCACGCGTACGGGAAATTGAAGCTCTCGTGGCACTGGGGTGACGTGATGGTCCAAAGCCGCCGGGCGGCCTCGCCGCCCGGCAGGATGGCGGTGTGGAGACGGATCTTCAGCTGGCGCAGCGGGCGGCCCTGGTCGGGGCGGCGGTGGCGCTGAAACATTTCGCGGCGCTGGCCGACCTGCCGCGGGAAGTCAAGGCCGACGGGTCGATCGTGACGGCGGCCGACCGGGCGGTGGAGGCGGCGATCCGGGAGGTTCTCGCCGATGCCCGGCCGGACGACTCGGTGCTCGGTGAGGAAGCGGGCGAGAGCCCCGGGGCGGCCGACCGGCGCTGGATCATCGATCCGATCGACGGCACCCGGCTGTTCGTGGCCGGGGACGACCGCTGGCTGGTGCTGATCGGGCTGGAGGAGCGCGGCGAGATCGTCGCCGGCGTGGCGGCGCACCCGGCGCAGGGCAGCGTCTGGTGGGCTACGCGGGGCGGTGGGGCGTTCGAGGGGCGCGTGGTCGGCGGGCGGGTGGTCGCCGACACGCCGATCCGGGCCGGTGGCTCGGCGACCGAGCCGGCCGGGAGCCGGGTCGGGATCGTGCCCGAGGACTGGGGACTCGACCTCGTGGCGCCGCTGGTCGCCGTCGCGCCTCCCCAGCCGTGGACGATCCACCCGGCGCTGATGGTCGCCCGCGGTGAGCTTGATCTTGCCGTGCAGACGGGCGGGCAGATCTGGGACTTCGCGGCCACGTCGCTGATCGTGACCGAGGCCGGCGGCAGCTACAGCGGGTTGTCGGGCGATGAGCGTCCGGGGGCCGGGGCGTCGGTCTACGCGCGGGACCCGGCCCTCCGCAAACAAGCCCTGGAGCTCATGTCAGGCTCATGACCTCGGCGTTCTCCAGGCCTTCGGTGCGGTGGGTGAGCACCAGGACGGTACGGCCGTCGGCCGCGTCGAGCAGGTCGGTCATCAGGGCGCGGGCGGTCGGCTCGTCGAGGCCCTCGGTGGGTTCGTCGAGGATCAGCAGTTCGGGGTCGGCCAGCAGGGCCCGCGCGGTGGCGAGGCGCCGGGCCTGACCACCGGAGATCGTGCTGCCGCCGGTGCCGAGCCACGTGTCGAGGCGGTCCGTCCACTCGCCCAGGCGCACCCGCCGGAGGGCTCCGCGGATCTCGTCGTCGGTTGCGGTGGGCTTGGCGAGCCTCAGGTTCTCGCGGATCGTGGACGCGAAAATGTGGTTGGTGTCGTCGCCGATCAGGACGATGCGGCGCCGGATCTCGTCTTCCGGGAGCCGGCGGATGTCCTCGCCGTCGATCGTGATGGTTCCGCTCTTCGGGTCCAGGAGTCGCGCGAGGACCATGCCGAGGGTCGATTTGCCCGCTCCGGAGCGGCCGGTGATCGCGAGTTTCGTGCCCGGTTCGAGATCGAGGTCGAGGCCTTTGATCGTTGGGTTGGCTCCCCAGCCGGCTTCGAGTCCTCGGATCGTGATTGTGGATGGCGGTCGGAAATTGTCGGGGGTGGGTGGTTTGCTCGTCCCCTCCCAGACCGGGGTGGGGGCGGTCCGGGGGGCCTCGAAGATCACTGATCTTGGCTCGGCCAGCAGATCGGACAGCCGCCGGTCGGCCCCGGCGGCCCGCCTCCGCGCCACGGCCGCCTCCGGGAGCCCCAACGCCGACTCCCCGAGAACCACCAGCCCGAGCAGCACAACCCCGGCCCACTCGTGGCTGAGCCCCGCATGCCCCAACGCCAGGGCGGCCCCGGTCACCGCAACCCCCCAACCCAGATGCGCCAGCGCCCCGGCACCCCCGGCCGATCGCGCGGCTTGCGCCTCGCGGGCGGCCAGCTTCCGGCTACGCCGATCCGGTACGCCCGCACCCCGCCACTCTTCGATACCGTCGACCGTCTCCACCATGGCGTCCCGCAGTTCGGCGCGGGCCTCGGCGGTCACCCGGTCATGCCGGGTCGCGTGCCGGGCGGCCACGACGGGCGCCAGCCCCCCGGCGATGAGCAGGCCGGCCCCGACGGGCAGCGCGGTGGCCGGGGCGATCAGAGCGGCGGCGCCCGCCCCGAGAGCGAGCGTGATCCAGCCGGCCCGGACCGGCAGGCGACCACGGAGCAGGCCGTCGACCTGGGCGTCCACGTCGTCGACCACCTTGGTGAGCAGATCGCCGCGGCGGCGGAGCTTCGCCCCCGGAACTCGAGGGATCAAGGCCTGGTAGACGCGGGCGCGGCGCTTGCCGAGCCGGGCGAAGGCGACGTCGTGGGAGACGAGGCGCTCGAGGTAGCGGAGAAGCGGGCGGGCGACCGCGCTGCCGCGGACGAGGACGACCGCGGCTGAAAGGGTGAGGACGGGTGGAAGCGAGGCGGCCCGGATCAGCAGCCAGGCGGCGGCGCCGGTCAGGACGAGGCCGGCGAGGGAGGAGCCGGTGCTGAGGGCGACGGCAACCGAGGGGCGGCGCCAGCGGTTGGTGGGTTGCCGGTTGCCGGCAGCTTCGGCGCGAAGGGGCGTGTGCTGGCCGGCAGTGGGCTCGTCGGGTGTGCGCTGGTCGGCCGTGTCCTGGTCGGCAAGGCTCTCGTTGGCCGTGCGCTGGTCGGTCCCGCGCTGGTCGGCCGTGCGCTGGTCGGTCCCGCGCTGGTCGGTCCCGCGCTGGTCGGTCCCGCGCTGGTCGGCCCTGCGCTGGTCGGCCCTGCGCTGGTCGGCCCTGCGCTGGTCGGCCCCGCACTCATTAGCCGCCTGCTCGTTGGTCGCGTGTTGGCTGGACGTGCGGTCGCCCGGCATGGCGGCCGGCTCCGGGTGGGCGCGGGACGCCGGCGCCGGCGGCTTGATGTCGACGATCCGGTCGGCCGCGGCGATCAGGGCCGGGCGGTGTGCGGCGACCAGGATGGCGCTGCCCTCGGCGGCAGCCCGGTGGAGGCGGGCGATGACCAGCTGTTCGGTTTCGGGGTCGAGGTGGGCGGTCGGCTCGTCGAGCAGGAGCGTCGCCGGGCCCTGATAGAGCGCCGCCGCCAGCGCGAGCCGATGACGCTGCCCGGCCGAGACGCCGGCCCCGTGTTCACCGAGTGGGGTGTCCAGGGTGATCGAACGGCCGAGTTCAGAGTTCGCGCCGCCGATTGTGGACGACGGGGAAAAATTGTCAGACCCACCTGCTTGAGTGGACCCCGCCCAGCGCAGGGTGGGGGTGGAGCGCAGCGTGGGCGCGGGCGCGGAGTCCAGCGCGGGCGCGGAGTCCAGCCCGGGCGCGGAGTCCAGCGCGGGCGCGGGCCTGGACTCCGACGTAGGGGCGGGCTTGGCGTGCAGCGTCGACTGCGGCCCGGCCAACCCCACCCCTTGCAGAGCCCCCTCGATCGCGCCCGCCGGCGTGCCCTCGGGGAAGAGGTCGGCCACCGTGCGGGCATGCGGCAGCGACGGATTCTGCGGCACATAGACCGGAGCCCCGTCCAGCGCGACCGTCCCCGCGTCCAGCGGCTGGAGGCCGGCCAGCGCTCGCAGAGCCGTGGTTTTCCCCGCGCCCGACGCCCCGGTCAGGGCCACGATCTCGCCCGCGCCGACGACCAGTTCCGGGAGCGACAGGGCGTCGTGCGGGGCACCGGCGTACCGGACCCGGAGGCCCGCCGCGGCCAGGCCGGGGTGATCTCCGGCCGGGAGGGCCGGCGGCAGGTCGGTCAGCACCTCGTCGACGTCGGTGATCACGGCGGTCGCGTCGGTGGCGGCGTGGTAGCGGGCGGCCATCTCGCGCAGCGGCCGGTAGACCTCGGGGGCCAGCAGGATGATCAGCAGGGCGGGGGGCAGGGAGAGGTGGCCGGCGGCTACGCGGAGGCCGGTGGAGACGGCGATCAGGCCGACCGAGAGGGTGCCGACGAGGTCCAGGGCGGTCGAGGAGAGGAAGGCGACGCGGAGCACGCGCAGGGTGGCCGCGCGGTGCTGGTCGGTGAGGTCTTCGATGACGGCGGTCTGGCGGTCGACCCGGCCGAAGGTGCGGAGGGTGGCGAGGCCGCGTACGACGTCGAGGAAGTGGCCGGCCAGCCGGGTGTCGGCCTGCCAGCGCTGCTGGGCCCGGGCCTGGGTGGCCCAGCCGATCAGGGCGCCGAGCACGGGGATCAGCGGCAGGGTGGCCAGGGCGATGAGGGCCGAGGCGGGGTCGACCCAGAAGATGGCCAGCAGCACCAGCGGGGGCAGGGCGGCGCCGAGGATCACCGCCGGAAGGTAGCCGGCGAACCATGGGCGTAGCGCGTCCAGGCCGCTGGTCAGCAGGGCGGTCAGGCGGCCGGAGCCGAAGCCGGCCACCCAGGCCGGGCCGCGGCGGGCCACGGCCCGCACGAGGGAACGGCGCAGTTCGTCGCTCACGCTTGCGGCCGTACGGTGGGCGACCACCTGCTCGGCCCACGCCAGCCCGGCCCGGGTGGCGAACGAGGACGCCAGCAGGATGACCGCCGGGGTGCGTGAGCCGGTCAGGAGGACGGTCAGCGCCACGGCGACGGCCACGGTGGCGAGCGCCTGGCCGACTCCGATGACGGCGAGCAGGGCGATCCCGCCGCGGCTGTACCGGGCGTGCCGCAGAAGGCGCGGGTCGACGGGCTTCATGACGGGATCCGGTCGCTGGCCACGCGCTGGCGGAAGATCCAGTAGGAGAAGGCCTGATAGGCCACCACTCCGGGCAGGACGATCAGGCCGGCCACGGTCATCAGGTGCAGGGTGGAGTGGCTGGCGGCGGCCGCGGTGCTGGTCAGCGACCACGCCGGGTCGAGGGTGCTGCGGAGCACCACCTGGCCGTGGGCGGTGAAGACGGCCACCACCGTGGCTGCCACGCCGAGTGCGGTCGCGGCGAACGACCAGGCCTCGCGGCCGGCCCGGGCCAGCAGGGCGGCCACGAAGCTCAGGGCGGCCGCGGCCAGGACCGTCCGGGAGCCCGTACCGATGCCGGCGACGACCAGCGTGACGGCGCCGCCGGTGCCCAGCCGTCCGGCGAGCTTGCGGGCCCGGCCCCGGAGGGGGCCGCTGGTCCGCAGGCTGAGGAAGGTGGCTCCGAGCAGGGCCGCCGCGAAAAGGGCGGCGAGGGCGCCGAGGAGGCCGGTCCAGGAGAGTACGGGGGAGAGGCTGCGCCCGTGCCCGGCGACCGAGCCGTCGGGTCGCAGGGCCAGGCCGCGGGTGATCACCGCGAGCAGCGCGCCCCAGACCGCGACGACGCCGGCCGACGAGAGGGCGAGCAGGGCGTCGGCCCGGCGGCGCCAGCGGAGGCCGTCGCCCTTGCCGCGGAATTCGAGGGCTACGCCGCGGATCGCCAGGAGCAGCAGGATCGCGGCGACCGGCAGGTAGAGGCCGGAGAGCAGGGCCGCGTACCAGCCGGGGAAGGCGGCGAAGGTGGCGCCGATCGCGGCGACCAGCCAGACCTCGTTGCCGTCCCAGAACGGGCCGATGGTCTGCACGGCGGCGCCGCGTTCGTGGTCGTCGTGGCCGAGCAGCGGGCCGAGCAGGCCGACGCCGAAGTCGAAGCCTTCGAGGACGAAGAACAGCACCCAGGCGAGGACGACGACCGAGAACCAGAAGGTGATCACAGCGGCTCCTCAGTAGGTTACGGACATTTCGGGTTCATCGACCGCCGCGGGCGCGGGTGACAGGGGCTGCCGTGACAGGTGCCGCACGAGGCGGAACCAGACGACCGCGACGATGCCGTAGACGACGGTGAAGCCGGCCAGCGACGCGAGCACCTCGGAGCTGGTCAGGCCCGGGGAGATGCCGTCCGCGACCTTGGAGATCCCGAAGGCGATCCAGGGCTGCCGCGCGGTCTCGGTGAAGATCCAGCCGATCGTGTTGCCGGCCGCCGGCAGGATCGGGATCAACGGCAACCAGCGCAGGAGCCAGCCGGGAGCCTCCCGCTCCCGGCGGGTCCGCCACAGGAAGTACGCGGCGACGAGCGCGGCCAGCATGCCCACGCCGATCATCAGCCGGAACGACCAGAACGCGACCGGGATCATCGGGACGTAGTTGCCGGGGCCGTACTGGGCGGCGTACTGGGCCTGGAGTTCGTCGATGCCCTGCACGGTCGCGCCGGGTGAGCCCTTGGCCAGGATCGACAGCAGGCCGGGGATGTCGAGCGCGAAGGACGGCAGCGGCTTCCCGGTCGTCACCAGCGAGAAGGGCGCGCCGGACGTGGTCGTGTAGAGCGCCTCGGCGGCGGCCATCTTCATCGGCTGCACCTGCGTGATGACCTTGCCGAGGTGGTCGCCGGTCAGCGCGGTCGCCGCCCCGCCGGCCAGCATCAGCCAGGCGCCGAGCCGGGACAGGGGCCGGAAGCCGGGGTCGGCCGCGCGGCGCCAGACCGCGATCGCCAGCAGCAGCGCCCCGCCGATCATCGCCGCGCCGCTGAGGGTGTGCGGGAAGGCGGCCAGGTTGACCTTGTTGAGCAGGAGTTCGCGGAACGAGGTCAGGTGGGCCCGGCCGGTCACCGGGTCGAGCGAGTACGCGACCGGGTTCTGCATGAAGCTGTTGCCGGCCAGGATGATGAACGCGCTGAGCACCGTGCCGAGCGAGACGATCACGATGGTCGCGGCGTGGGCGAGGCGGGGCAGCCGGTCCCACCCGAAGTACCAGAGCGCGAGGAACGTGGCCTCGAGGAAGAACGCGAGCATGCCCTCGATGGCCAGGGTCGGGCCGAACACGTCGCCGTAGAACCTGGCGAACGCGCTCCACCCCATGCCGAACTGGAATTCCTGCACGAGGCCGGTGACGACGCCGACCGCGAACGTGACGATGAGCAGTTTGCCGACGAATCTGGTCAGGTTCTTCCACAGGTCGCGCCGGGTGCGCAGCCAGGTGATCTCGAGGCCGGCGGCGACCGCGGCCAGGCTGATCGACATCGGCACGAAGAAGTAGTGGTAGATCGTCACCACCGCGAACTGCAGTCGCGTCAGGTCGAGTACGTCCATGCGATGAGCCCCCTCTACGACATTCCGTAGTAGATACTACGACGTGTAGTACGACGCCGTGCAGTAGACTCGGTCACATGGCCCAGAGGAACGGTCTAGGCGACCTGGAACGCGAGGTCATGGCGCAGTTGTGGGCGGCGACCGGACCCATGACCGTGCGGCAGGTGCACGAGCGGCTGAGCAGAGACCGCGACCTGGCGTACACGACCGTGATGACCGTGCTCGACCGCCTGGCCAAGAAGGACGTGGTCACCCGCCAGAAGGCGGATCGCGCCTATCTGTACGCCCCGGCGCAGTCCCGCGAGGAGATGACCGCCGCGGTCATGCTCGACGCCCTGACGACGAGCGGCGATCAGGACGCGGCCCTGGCGTACTTCGTCGGCCGGTTGCCCCCGGAGGCGCTGGCCGCCGCGATCGAGGCGGCGAAGAGCCAGAACCGGTGACCGCGCTACTGCTCGGCGCGCTCGGGCTGACCCTGTCGCTGCTCGTGCCCGGCCCGCTCGCCCGGTCACGCTGGCCCGACCGGGCGCCGCGCGCCGCCGTACTGCTCTGGCAGGCGATCACCCTGGCCGCCGTGCTGAGCGCGCTCGGCGTGGTGCTCGCCGTGCCGGAGGAGCTCACCCGGGCGTACGGCTCCCGCAAGCCGGTCGTGGCCGGCGCCCTCCTCGTCGCCCTGGCCGTCGCCGCGCTCATCGTCGCCCGGCTGCTGATCTCGCTCTGGGGGGTCACCCGGCGGTCGCGGGCCCGGCGGGAGCGCCACCGGCTGCTGGTCGACCTTCTCGACCGGGCCGAGCGGCGCCACGAGATCGGACCGGATCACCTGCGGGTGCTCGAGGGCGCGCTCCCGCTGGCCTACTGCGTGCCCGGGCGCGAGCCACGGGTCGTGCTCAGCGACGGGGTGCTGCGGGTGCTCGACCGGGCGCAGGTCGACGCGGTCCTCGCGCACGAGCAGACCCATCTGCGGCACCGCCACGACGTGGTGATGGAGTCGTTCACCGCCTTCTATCGCGCGGTGCCCGGGGTGTTGCGGAGCCGGGTGCCTCTGGACGCCGTACACCTGCTGTTGGAGATGGTGGCCGACGATGCCGCGCGGCGCGTCGCCGGGCCCGGGCCCCTCTCGGCCGCGCTGGAAAGGCTGACCGACGCGGTCCCGCTCACGGAGGACGCCGAGCCGGACGCGTGGGGTGACGCGCGTCGCAGGAGGCTGGACCGGCTGGCCGCGCCGCGCCCCGAGTCGCCCGGCCTGAGCCTTGTCGCGGGACTAGGGGCGGTGTCCCTGCTGGTGCTACCCACCGTCATCCTGGTCGTGCCCTGGCTCGACCGCGCGCTGGAGCAGTGGCCGTTCTAGGCACTCTGCGTAACCGGTGGTATGCAGGCAGTTTCCCAGCCGCGTCGGCTTCAGTTAAGGCAATGATCGGGAGTACGGTGGTCCCCGGTTCGGCAGCCCCCCATCGTCCATCCGGCCGATCTGACGGACCACCGCCTAATCGTCGTTGTTGTCTGGCGAACCGGGGACCCGAGCAGTTGGGGTGAAGCCGTGCACTTTCGCGGCCGGGCGCGCTTCCCGCTCGAACCCGTCAGCTAACCCGGTCGGCGGCATGAGGGAAGAAAGGACAACGCACGTAACGTGAAACGGAACGGGGCGCGCCGCGCCGGAATGCTGCGCAGCCTGCTCTGCCTCGTCGCCGCGGCCGGCGTAGTTGTCACCGCACCGGCCACCGCGGCACTCGCGACACCCTCGCCGTCCAGTGTCGAGGCACAGATCGACACCCAGTGGAATCAGCTCGAGCCGATCATCGAAGATTACAACGATGTGCACAGCAAGTTGATCAAGAACCAGGCTCAGCTGAAGAAACTGTCCAACCAGCTCACCCCGCTCCAGGTCCGGGTGGATGTCGCCCTGTCCTCGGTTCGCGGCCTGGCCACTGACGCGTACAAGCAAGGTTCGCCGAGCGCGATCAGTGCCATGTTGATGAGCGGGTCGACGAACCAGCTGACCGACAAGCTGGGTCTTCTCGACCAGCTTGCGCGGCACCAGCAGGCACAGATCGCCGGCGTTGCCAAGCTGCGCGACCAGTACGCCAAATCCAAGCAGGACCTTCAGCTTCTGACCGATTCCATCGCCGCCCGCGATGCCGATCTGGCCCAGAAGAAGAAGGCCATCAATGTGAAGATCGATGCGCTGCAGAAGCTGCGCATCAAGGCGTACGGGGCGACCGGTGGAGACGACGGACCCTTGAGGATCGGGCCCTGCCCGGTCACCTACAACAATGACGCGGGCGGTAAGGCGGCGCGCAAGGCGTGCTCGCTGATCGGCAAGCCGTACGTCTTCGGGTCTGACGGCCCTAACACGTACGACTGCTCCGGCCTGACGAAAGAGGCGTGGGCGACCGTCGGCGTGACTCTCGACCACTACACGAAAGACCAGTGGAACGAGGGCAAGTCGGTGAGCCGGGGCGACCTTCAACCGGGCGATCTGGTGTTCTTCTTCCCCGGTTCGTTGCACCACGTGGCCATCTATATCGGTGGTGGCGAAGTGGTGCATGCTCCGCACACGGGTGACCATGTGCGGATGGCGGTGATGGACAAGGTGGGTCCGATCGCTGGTTACCGGCGTCCGGGCTGACCCTCGTCGAGGCAGAAGCAGTTCTGAAGGGGGCCACCGCAGTCGGTGGCCCCCTTCATGCTGCTATCCGTCTTTCATCCGTCGACCCGGTGGGACGACCAGAACGAGGTCAGGTCGGTCGGGCCGGCCGCGGCCTGGGCGGCGGCCTTGAAGTCGGCGACCGTCGAGACGCCGTACCAGTGCGCGGCGGCGTACGACTTGAGCAGGTTGGTCATCGCGGTCGTGCCGATCAGGCGCCGCAGGTCGTGCAGCGTGCACTTGCCGTAGCCGTAGACCACGGTGCTGTAGCGGCTCGAGTGGGCGTCCCAGTAGGCCATCGAGTTGGTCAGCCGCTCGGCGCTCGACTGCCACGTGATCCCGCAGCCGGAGCCGGTCTTGTTGAAGTACAGGTCGGTGGCGTAGTCGGTGAAGCCCTCGTCCAGCCACGGCGTGGTGTACTCGTCGTCCCCGACGATGCCGTAGAACCACTGGTGGCCCAGTTCGTGGGCGAGCGCGGTCGAACTGACCACGTCGAGCACGAATCCCGGATATTCCATGCCGCCGAACCAGAACCCGTTGTCCAGGACCACGTCGGCCTCGGCGTACGGATAGGCGCCGAACCGCCCGGAGTGGGCGTCGAGCGCCGATGTCGCCGTGCTCAGCATCGAACTCGCGTTTCCGGCGCTGACCGAGCTCACCCGGTAGACGTTGACCTTGACGCCGCCGGCCGTGGTCCCGGAGGTCTTCACGAACGGCCCGGCCGCCCAGGCGAACTCCCGCACCTGCTTGCCGACCGCGGTGGTGATCGTGCGGCCGCTGGTGCCGGCCCGGTCGGTCGAGGACCCGGTCGCGGGCACCGCCATCGAGCTCGGGTGGTCCAGCGTGACCGTGTAGTCGCTGGACAGCGCGTAGAACGACTCGCCGTTGTTCGTGTACGGGTCGAGGTGCCAGCCGGCCGCGTCGCGGATCGCGAGCACCGGCAGCGCGTTGCCGATGAAGTAGTAGCCGCCGTCGTGCCCGAACCGGTCGACCCCCGCGGTGACGACGATCGACAGGTCGAAGCCGATGCTGCCGGTTCCGCCCTGCGGCACTGCCGCCGGGAGCGTGATCTTCAGGGCGGTGCAATTGACGGTCAGTGCCGAGGCGGTGCCGCCGGTCACGTTGGTGACGGTGACCGGGGTGGACGGGCAGGAGCCGTGCGCGTTGTCCCAGAGCCGCAGGTAGACCTCGGTGAGCGGGGTCGCCGAGGCGTTGCTGAAGGTGACGCTCTCGTGGCCGGTCCAGGTGCCGCCGGTGGTGTTGCTGGTCAGGTTGACCGTGTAGGCCGGGGTCGCCGGCGTGCGGGTGGAGTCGGTCGCGGCCGCTCGCGCCGGGGTGGCCGGCGCCGCCAGCATGGTGCCGGCGAGGGCGAGCAGAGCCGGTAACGCTCGTCTAATCATTCGACGAGCATGGATGTCTCAATCGTCGCCGGGCAACGGGGGAATCCCTTGTCGGTGATGGTCGAGCAGCTTGCCGAGCAGGGTGGCGAGCGCACGCCTCTCGGCCTCGTCGAGCGGCTCCAGCAACGCGTCCTGGACCTCCTGGGCGCTGCGCGCGAGCTGGGCGGAACGCTTACGGCCGGCCGCGGTCACGCTGATCACGTTGCGCCGGCGGTCGGCCGGGTCGGGCGCGCGGGCGACGAAACCCCCCTCTTCGAGCTCGTTCAGCGCGGCGACCATGTCGCTCAGGTGGATTCCCGTACGCCGTCCGAGCGCGGCCTGGCTCGCCGGGCCTTCCTCGATCAGTGAAGCGAGCAGCCGGTAGTGGTAGCCGCGGGCGCCGACCCGCGCGAATCCGTCGGTGACCAGGCGGTGGGCGTGGGCGGCGGTCTGGGTGAGCAGCCAGCTCGGTAGGGGATCCACGTGGCCAGAATAACATTTGCCGGTCAAACGTTAATGCGACTAACGTTAGCCGCATGAACGAATTCCGATACCGCGTCTCCCCGTCCGACCTCGACGACCTCAAGCTCCGGCTCGACCGCACCCGCTGGCCCGACGAACTCCCGGACGTCGGGTGGTCGTACGGCATCCCGGTCGAGCGGGTCCGGGCGCTCGCCGGCCTCTGGCCCGGCGTCGCCGCCTCCTTCGCCGCCGACGGCTTCGTGACCACGATCGACGGGCAGAACGTGTACTTCGAGCACTTCCGCGCCCCCGACCCGGACGCGCTGCCACTGATCCTCACCCACGGCTGGCCCGGCTCGACGGCCGAGTTCCGGCACCTCATCCCGCTGCTCCGGGAGCGGTTCCACCTGGTGATCCCGGCGCTACCGGGCTTCGGCCTCTCCGGCCCGACCACCGCGACCGGGTGGGGCCAGGAGCGGGTCGCGCGGGCCTGGGCCACGCTGATGGACCGCCTCGGCTATTCGCGTTACGGCGCCCACGGCGGCGACTGGGGCTCCGGCATCTCCCGGCTGCTCGGCGCGGTGGCGCCCGACCGCGTCGTCGGCGTGCACGTCAACTATCTGCCGACGCGGGGCGCGCCCGACGGCCTGTCCGAGCCGGATCGGGCCCGCCTCGAGCGCACACTGGCGCTGGCCGGCACCCGGCATCCACACCAGTGGCAGTTCCTGACCGCGCCGCAGACCATCGCGTACGCGCTGAACGACTCGCCGGCCGGGCTGCTGGCCTACCTGGGGGAGAAGTTCACGATCTGGGCCGACCCGGCCACGCCGGTGTCCGACCAGGACATCCTCGCCGACGTCCTGCTGTACTGGGTCACCGGAACCGCCGGCTCGGCCGCCCGGCTGGTCAAGGAGAGCGGCTTCGGCGGCCCGGTCCCGCTGCGGTCGCCGCTGGGCGTGGCGGTCCTGCCGCGCGACATCACGCAGTCGATCCGGCCGCTGCTCGAGCCGTCCCACGACATCCGGCAGTGGACCGAGTTCCCCCGGGGCGGCCACTTCGCGGCGCTCGAGGTGCCCGGCCTCCTGGCCGCCGACATCACCACGTTCTTCGACCTGGTCGCCGGAGGCACGCCCGGTGCGCCGGCCATTTAGCGGGCCGCCGAATCTTGTCGCACGGCGCGGGCATAATTTGCTGTCATGAGCGACTCGCCCCTCATCGACAGTCTCGCCGCCGCTGTCGAGGCCCGGCCCGACGACCTGCCGCTGCGCCTGCACCTGGCCGAGCTGCTGGTGGGGGCCGGGCGCGGCTCCGAGGCGATCGGGCACGCGGCGCAGGTGCTGGCCCGCGAGCCGGGCAACACCGCGGCCCAGAGGCTGATGAGTTCGGCGCTGGGCGGGCCGGCCGCCGTGAGTGAGGAGTCGCCGGGCGGTCCCGTTGCGGTCGGGGGAGCCGACGACGCGTACGAGATGCCGGCGAAACCACCCACCCAGGGTGACGGCATCGACTGGGCGGCGATGGAGGAAGATCTCGGCGACATCGTGCCGCCGCGCTTCGCGCGGGCCGACGACGAGCCGGAGCCGGTGCGCGGGCCGGCCGACCGGGTCTTCGACGTCGAGACCGCGACGATCACCCTGGCCGACGTGGGCGGCATGGAAGAGGTCAAGAAGCGGCTCGAGATCGCGTTCCTGGCCCCGCTGCGCAACCCCAGGCTGCGCACCCTGTTCGGCAAGAGCCTGCGCGGTGGCCTGCTGCTCTACGGTCCGCCGGGCTGTGGCAAGACGTTCCTGGCCCGCGCGGTGGCGGGCGAGATGGGCGCGTCGTTCATCTCGCTGTCGATCACCGACGTGCTCAACATGTGGGTCGGCAGCTCCGAGCGCAACCTGCACGACCTGTTCGGTTCGGCGCGGTCGCACGCGCCCTGCGTGTTGTTCCTCGACGAGATCGACGCGCTCGGCCACAAACGGTCCCAGCTCAACTCGTCGTCGATGCGCACCGTGGTCAACCAGTTGCTCACCGAGCTCGACGGCGTCGACGGCAACAACGACGGCGTGTTCGTGCTGGCCGCGACCAACGCGCCGTGGGACATCGACTCGGCCCTGCGCCGGCCCGGCCGGCTCGACCGCACGGTGCTGGTGCTGCCGCCCGACAAGCCGGCCCGGGCCGCGATCCTGCAATACCATCTGCGCGACCGCCCGGTCGCCGGCATCGACCTGGGCAAGGTCGCCGACGCCACCGAGCACTTCTCGGGCGCCGACCTCGCCCACGTCTGCGAGACCGCGGCCGAGTTCGCGATGCGCGACTCGATCGCCACCGGCGAGATCCGCATGATCTCGCAGCAGGACATGCTGACCGCGGCCCGCGAGGTGCGGCCGTCGACCGACGGATGGTTCGCGACCGCGCGCAACGTGGCGATGTTCGCCAACGAGAGCGGCGAATACGACGACCTGGCGGCCTATCTCAAGAAACGGAAGATGCGATAACCGACGCCTTCTACCGCGCGCACCGGCTGGCCGAGGTGGGGCGGTACACCGAGGCCGAGCGGGTCGTGCGCGACGGGCTCGCGGTCGACCCCGCCAGCGGGCGGTTACTGAGCGTGCTTGCCTGGGTGCTCCGGTTGCGCCGCGACTACCCGGGCGCCCTGGCGGCGGCCGACGCCGCGGTCGCCGCTGACCCGTCGCTCGCCGACGCCCACGCCGAACGCGCCGAGACCCTGATCTCCCTGCTCCGCGCCGCCGACGCGGTCTCGCCGGCGCGGGAGGCGGTCCGGCTGGCCCCGCTGCGGCCGTCCGGGCACCTGGTGCTGGCCCGCGCGCTGTCGTCGGCCCGCCGCCGGGAGGAGGCGCGGGAGGCCGCGGCGCACGGGCAGCGACTCGATCCGTCGTCGGTGGAGGGTCTGCTCACGGTCGCCGAGGTCGACCGCGAGGCCGGCCACCACGACTCGGCGTTCGCGGCGGCCCGGGCCGCGCTCGCGCTCGATCCGGCCAACCCCTATGCGCTATGGCTGGTCGCCATGCTCGACGCCGAACGCCTCCGGGTCCGCCGCTCGATGCGGGTGTTGCGCGACGTGGCCCGCGACAACCCGGCCCGCACCGACGTGCTGGCCATGACGTGGCCGATCCGGGGCGTCCTCGGTGGACTCCGGCGTGGCCTGCCGCTCGGCGCCGCTCTGGTCGGTGTCCTGATGCTGGCCGCGATGCGCTGGCCGTTCGTCGGCGACTTCGCCCGCCTACTGTCCGTTGTGGTCGCTCTCGTGCTGCTCGGCTTCGCGCTGCGGGTGCTGGTCCCGGCCGGGCGCCTGCCCTGGCGGTGCCTGCGCCTGGTGCCGCGGCTCACCCGCCGCGGCACGGTCGCCGGCCTGGTCACCGCGGGCGTGGCGGTCACGCTGCTCCTGGCGTACGCGGTGAGCACCTGGTGGATCCTCGCGCTCGTGGCGTTCCTGCTCAGCGGTCCGATGTGGATGTTCGGCCTGCTCGAACTGCTCGGCGCCGGCCTCGACCACCCGGGCTACCGGCACGCCCTGCTCGACCTGGCCGGCGACTTCCGCTCGTGGTGGCGCTCGATCCGGCGCTGGTAGACGCCCGCTTCCCGGCATGGCCGTGTACTGCTTGACTGCTCTGGGTATGACGGCAATCGCCGTCCATCGGGAGGAAAAGTCATGGCATATACGCAGGTTTCCAATGATGTGCGAGTAACCGGGCGCCGGGTCGTCGCCACCATCATCGACGGCATCATCTTCGGGATCGTCAGCTCGATCCTCAACGCCATCTTCGGCACCAAGAGCACCGGCTCGGGCTTCAGCTACACGAGGCTCTCGACCGGCGGCAGCCTCGTGCTGCTCGTCGTCGTCGTCCTCTACTACGTTTTGATGGAAGGCATGCTGGGCCGCACCGTCGGCAAAATGGCCACCGGCATCCGCGTCGTCCGCGAAGACGGCACGACACCGCCGGGCGTCGGCCCCGCCCTGATCCGCACCCTGCTGCGCATCATCGACGGCCTGTTCGCCTACCTGGTCGGCTTCATCATCGTGCTGTCCTCGGACCGGCGCCGCCGCCTCGGCGACATGGCGGCCAAGACCCAGGTCGTGCGCGCCTGAGTCCCCCACCAGCCCGGCGGCCGGCCCACGGGATCGGCCGGCCGCCGGCAACACCGTCACCCGAGCCGAAAGACCCCAGACGTGGCCGGACGATTCGGCGGTGAAGGGCGCACCCGACCAGCCGGCGTAACGGGACTCCAGGCGAGCCGAGCTGGTCGGTCACCAGGTCGCGTACGTCGTCCGGCCGCAGGAACCCCCGCGTCAGGAAACCCGGCCAGCCGGCCCATCAGGTCGAGTTCGGACGGCCAGACATAGCGGTGCGCGCTGCGGAACAGCGTCGCCTCCCGCCCCCGGTCGAAGCGGAGATGGTGGGACACCAGACCCCGGTGGAGCACGTCGACAGTGTCCACGCCGAGGTAGCCGGACGACGACTCGAAAACGACGCCGCCCTTCCCCGGCGGCAACGCCCGAAGGTCCGGCACCTCCACCTCGACGACGAACCGGCCGCCCGGCGCCAGGTGACGGGCCGCGTTCCGGAAGCACGTCACCTGCGCCTCCTGGGTCAGCAGCGTGGAGATCGCGTTGTAGACGACGTAGACCAGCGCGAACGGGCCCGGCACGGAAGCGGTCGCCATGTCCCCGACGACGACCGGGATCGGTGCCTTGGACCGCAGCCGCGCGATCATCGCCCGCGACGAGTCGATGCCGCTGACCGCCACACCTCGCGCCGCCAGCGGCACGGCGATCCGCCCGGTGCCGATCGCGAACTCCAGCGCCGCCCCAGCGTCGGCCAGACCGGCCAGGAAATCGACCGCTGGTAGGACGACAGCGGGCTCGAACATCCCCTCGCCCGGAGTGTCGTACTCCTCGGCGGCCCGGTCATCCCACACCTCATCAGGCAACATGCCCCCACGACTACCGCCGAAAGGCCGACGCGTCCACCGATTGAGCCGTCGAAAGTCGCATCCCGGAATCGGACCGCGGGCCGATGAGAACGCCGGCCCGATCCCATAGCTTCGGCGTGTGCTGACACAGGGGACAGAGACGATGAGGCTCGCGGTGCGCGAGCTCTCCAAGACGTACGCCGACAAGCGTGCCGTTGATCGGCTGAGTCTCGACCTCGGGCCCGGGGTCGTCGGGTTGCTCGGCCCCAACGGGGCCGGCAAATCGTCGCTGATGCGCGTGCTCGCCACCGTCACCCGCCCGAGTGCGGGCGTGGTGACCTGGAACGGCCGTGACATCGTCGCCGACCCGGAGCCGTTGCGCCGCACCCTCGGCTATCTCCCGCAGGACTTCGGGGTCTACCCACATCTGAGCGCCCGCGAATTCCTCACCTATCTGGCCGCCGCCAAGGGGCTGACCGCCCGCTCGGCCAAGGCCCGCATCACTGAGCTGCTGCAGCTGGTCAACCTGGCCGACGTGGGCCGGCGCCCGCTCGGCGGGTTCTCGGGCGGCATGCGGCGCCGGGTCGGCATCGCCCAGGCGCTGCTCAACGACCCGCGGGTGCTGATCCTCGACGAGCCGACGGCCGGCCTCGACCCGGAGGAGCGCACCCGGTTCCGCGATCTGCTGGCCGACCTGGGCCGCGACCGCATCGTCATCCTGTCGACCCACATCGTCTCCGACGTCGAGGCGATCGCCGGCCGGGTCGCGATCGTCTCCGGCGGCCGCCTGCTCTACGACGGCCCGTCCCGGGGCGACCTCGAACAGCTCTATCTCGCCACGGTCGCCGGGGCACGGCGGTGATCGCGGCCCTGGCCGCCGCCGACTTCCGGGAGCGGTCGCGGCGCCCGGCGTACGCGGTGGTCCTGCTCGCCGCGGTCGCCCTCGGGGTGCTCGCGCTGCCCGCCGCCGATTCGCACTGGCAGATCTTCCAGCTGGGTGACTATCGGGGGAGCTACTCCTCGGCGTACGCGGGCACCGTGACGGCCTTGGCCGGCGCGGTCTGGCTGTCGCTCGCCGGGTTTTACGTCGTCAAGAACGCGGTCGCCCTCGACGTCGACACCGGCGTCGGGCAGGTCCTGGCCGCCACCCCGTTGCGCCGCGCGCCCTACCTGGCCGGCAAGTTCGCCGGCAACCTGGCCGTCCTCGCCTCGATGACCGCCGCCCTGGCCGGCACCGCCCTGGTGATGCAGCTGTGGCGGGGCGAGGACCGCCACGTCGCCCCGGCCGGCCTGCTCGCCCCGTTCGTGCTGATCACGCTCCCGGCCCTCGCCCTCACCGCCGCCGCGGCCGTCCTCTTCGAGACCGTCCCCGGCCTGCGCAGCGGCACCGGCAACATCGTCTGGCTGTTCCTGTGGATGACCGGCAGCATCGGGCTGCAGGCGGGCGGCGGCCTCGACGTCTTCGGCCTGGGCCACGTGATCACCTCGATGCGCGCCGACGTCGTGCGCACCTTCCACGATCACCGCCCGTTCGACTTCGGCGTCGGCCTGGTCGAGCGCGACACCCCGCTGAAGGTCTTCCCGTGGTCCGGATCCTATGTGGACGCCCAGTTCCTGACCGAGCGCCTGGTCCTGATCGCGATCGCGGTCGCCCTGGCCGTGCTCGGCGCCGTGTGGTTCCACCGTTTCGACCCGGCCCGCGCCATGCCCCGCCGCCGCGCCGCGACCCACCCCGCCGAGCCCGCCACCCGCTGGGAGTTCCCCGCCCGGCGTCCCGCGACGGCGGCCCGCCTCGGCCCGGCCGGCCCCCGCCTGGTCCGCACCTCGCTCCGCGTCCTGCTGGCCGGCGTCTCCCGGTGGTGGTGGGCCGGCACCCTGGTGCTGAGCCTGATCGCCGCCGTGGCCCCGTCCCGCGACATCGCCCCGGCCCTGCTCCCGCTGTGCTGGGTCTGGCCGGTGCTGCTCTGGTCCCGCCTGGGCACCCAGGAAATCGACGTGCTGGCCGCCTACCCCCACCGCCGCGCCCAGACCCTCGCGACGTGGCTGGCCGGCGTCCTGCTCACGGCGATCACGGGCGCGGTACCCCTCGTCCGCCTGCTGTCGTCCGGCGACAGCCGTGGCGTAGCGGCCTGGTGCGCGGGCGCCCTCTTCATCCCGGCGCTGGCCTACCTCGCCGGCTCGCTGACCCGCTCGTCACGGCCGTTCCAGGTCCTCTACCTGCTCTGGTGGTACGCCATCCTCAACGGCGCCACCCCGATCAACTTCATGGCCGCGGCGGGGCCGAATCCCGCCCTGGTCGCGGCCTGCGCCCTGGCCCTGTTCTTCCTGACCGCCGCATGGCGGGACCTCCGACACGCCCGGCGCTGAAACTCGCGCGTCCGGCCCGGGGGATGGTGGCTTCGTTTCGCGAGTTTCGGTGATACGTACCATCGTCGAGGAAGCAGCTGGTCTATTGAATGCCGAGTTCCTCACCCCGGCTCAGGGACGCTCCTCCGTACAACAGTCATGACGCGGCTGAGCCGCGGCGTGACTCGGCGCATGGCGGGACGATGGTGGCCCGGTTCGAGCAACCTTTCCCTGGTCGACGAACTCAATTGTGCATTCAGGCCTGCAGTGGTACTCGGCGCAGCCGGATCGTGCGCCGGGTGATCCGCCACCCGGCCGGCCCTGCGTGCAGCGTGTCCTCATAGACGACGCTGCCGCAGTGCCCGTCGGTGCCGATGCCGATGCCCTTGCTGATCGCGTGGACGGTGCCGTCGTCGCCCTCGGACAGCACAATGTTGGTCACATGGTGCCCGACCGGGTGTTGCTCGATCGCACGGACAGCTTCGTTCATCGCGGCCAGTCCGGCCCGCACGCCGAGCCCGAAGTCGCTGAGGTCGAACTCCGCGTCCGGCGTGAACAGCTCGTCCATCCGTTCGAACGCACCTTGGTCGGTGAGGTGGCCGTGCATGTTGATCAGGTCAGTGATGGCTTGCCGGTCGCTCGCGGTAAGGGCCATCGGATCCTCCCGTACGATCGAAGTGGGGACGCCCCCATTTAAATGGGGATCTCCCCGATTAGCAACCGTGTTCCTCGCCGAAGGAGACGCCATGGCCCGAGCGGACGCCGCGCGAAACGCCG
This sequence comes from Actinoplanes sp. NPDC051411, assembly GCF_040682075.1. NCBI lineage: Bacteria > Bacillati > Actinomycetota > Actinomycetes > Micromonosporales > Micromonosporaceae > Actinoplanes > Actinoplanes sp. NPDC051411. The sequence continues at coordinate 20,431 of NZ_JBFBAD010000100.1, forward strand.
ACCGGTTGCTTTCCGCGGCCCGTGAGCTGCTCTCCGAGCAGGGCCCCGAGGTGCCGCTCGACGAGGTGGCGAAACGGGCCGGCGTCGGCAACGCCACCCTTTACCGCCACTTCCCGACCCGGGCCGACCTGCTCGTGGCGGTCTACGCCGACGAGGTCGACCGTCTGGTCCGGCTGGGCGCCGAGGCCGACCTCTTCACGTGGCTCGGCGCTTATGTCGAGCATGTGAGGACCAAGCGCGCCCTGGCCGTCGCCGCGACCGACGGGCCACCCGGCCGCCGCGCAGAACTGTCCGGCCGCTGGCACCAGACGATCACGGACACCGCCACCGCGCTGGTCGCCCGAGCCGCCCCGCAACTGCGTCCCGGGCTGACCGCGAGAGACCTGCTCGCGCTGGCCACCGGCGTAGCACTGACCGCGACCGACCCCGACAGCGCCCGTCGGCTGATTGCCCTGGTGCGGACGGGCGTGCAGCGCTGAACCGCAAAACTTGCCAACGCCGGGCCGCAGACCCGTCCCTGGCACGCAATACCGAAGCATGAAGCGTTCGGCAAGGCCGAACGATATCCGGATGCGCCGCCGACAAGGCGCGTCCGTCTCCGAGACCCGTCACCGTGCGTTGGTGCCGAAACTCACGAACAACGCCAGTTGAAGATGGGTGCGCTTCGCGCTGGCTGGGGCCGGGCCAGCCGCGCTTCGCACAGATCGGGCTTGGGGCAGCCCTGACCGGCGGGCTTCGGGTGCGGGAGCTGCCCGTCGCCTGCGCGAGCTTCGGTGCCCGGAGGTTTGCCGGCCGCGTGTGCAAGGTTGGCCGCGGTGGGTGGTCGAAGCAGCAACCACCCACCGCCTCGCATCGAACCGGATAGGGAAGGCTCCGGCACCCGCGGCGCTCCCGCCCCGGATGCCGGAGGTCGGCGACCGCGCCCGCACGGAGACCGCGAACGCACGGCGACTGCGACCGCCGTGGTCAGCGCGCGACCACCCGCCGTCTCGCATCGGGTGGGGCGTGTGACTCGTGTTCAGCGCCCGCGAGCGCCGGCCGCCCTCAGCAGTTGCGGAGTTCGGGGGACTGGTTCAAGAGCTGCCCGCGTGGAGACACGAACGCCTGGTGGCGGGCGCCCCCGACCGCGTCGAACGGGAAGGCGGCCACGCGGTGGCAGTTCTGGAAGGCGAGCTTGGCGCCGAAGTGGCGTTCCAAACCGCCTCGGATGGCGTCGCTGGCCAGGGCGCGGAGCAGCTGGCCGCGCTCCGCCTCGGACGGCGGCGGGATTTCGTGGTCGGCGAAGTCGGTGTTGCCGTCGCGCAGGTCGGTCATGACCTTGCTGACGACTTCCCAGGCGTAGGGCAGTGACTCGCGGACGCAGCCGACGAACTCGGCGTCGGACACCTCGCCGCGTTCGGCGGTGGCGAGCAGGTCGGGGGAGACGTTCAGTGACATGGCTTGTCCTTTCGGAGAGAAAGTGTGCGAGGAACACTCTCCTGGAAACGACAACCGTTTTCAACAACGACACGCCTAGGCTCGGCGCATGACACCGGACGAGATGGTGGGGGAGGCGCTCGCCGTGGCCGCCGAAGGGCTGGGCAACGGGGAACATCCGATCGGGGCCGTCGTGGTGCTCGGCGACGAGATCGTCGGACGCGCGCACACCAGCGAGAAGACGTTGGCGCGACGGCTGGTCCACGCCGACCTGCTGGCCATGACCGAGGCCGACACGCGGCTGGGCTGGGGCCGGCGGCACCACCCGCTGCGGATGGCGGTCACGCTCGAGCCGTGCCTGATGTGCCTGGGCGCGGCCATGGTCCTCGGCGTCCGGGAGATCTACTACGCCCTGGAGTCGCCGGTCGACGGCGGCGCCGAGATCGCCCGGCGGAGGAAGGGGCCGGACGAGCCGGACTGGTTCGCCACCCCTGAGATGACCGGCGGCATCCGGCGGGCGGAGAGCCGTGACCTTTACCGCCGTTGGTGCGAGACCGCCCCACCCGGGCCTATGCGCGACTGGGCCGAGACCCTTATAAAGGACCATGGAGATCGAGTGGCCTAGCTGCGTGAACGTCCGCGACCTGGGTGGACTGCCGGCCCGGCACGGCGAAACCAGGTGCGGGGCGCTCATCCGCTCCGACGACCTGTCCCTGCTGACCGGTGACGGCGTCGCGGCCGTACGGAAGATCGGCGTCGTCCGCATCCTCGATCTGCGCAGCCGCAAGGAGGTCGAGGCGCGGCCGGGGCCGTTCGCCGGTGACCCGATCCATTGCCACGTGCCCCTCTTGGCGGACGTTCTTGCTTATGATCCGCCCGCGTGGACGTACGCCCCGATGCTCGACCACAACCGCAACCGGATCGCCCAGGCGTTCCGCGCACTGGCCTCGGCGCCGGAGGGCGCCGTCGTCGTTCACTGCCGCGCCGGCCGGGACCGCACCGGGGGCCTGATCGCGCTCGCTCTCGACATTGCCGGGGTGCGGCCGGAGGCGATCGTCGCCGACTACGCGCGGACCGCCGGCGCCGACCCGGCCGCCATGCGCAACACGCTCGATCACCTGACCGCCCGCTACGGCGGCGCGACCGCCTATCTGGAAAACGCGGGGGTCAGCGCATCGGAGCTTGCGCGGGTGCGGAGGCGGCTGGCGCCAGGCGGGCGTCCCACTTCTCCTCGATCCGGCCGAAGCGCCACACCAGCATCGCCGCCAACCACGTGAGCACGAACAACCCGACGATCACAAAACCCACATAATTAAGGTCAAGGCCGCCGATCGCGGCCAACGGGCCCGTACGGATGTGGAGCTTGTCGGTCAGGATCGAGACCAGTTCGATCGTGCCGATGATGAGCGCGACCGCGACCGACAGCCCGGTGATGGTCAGGTTGTAGTAGACCTTGCGCACCGGTTTGGCGAACGCCCAGCCGTACGCGAAGTTCATGAACGCCCCGTCGATCGTGTCGAGCAGGCTCATCCCGGCGGCGAAGAGTACGGGAAGGGTCAGGATCGCGTACCACGGAAGCGCGAAGGCGGCGGCGCCGCCGGCCAGCACCAGGAGTGAGATCTCGGTGGCCGTGTCGAAGCCGAGTCCGAACAGCAGGCCGATCGGATACATCTGCCACGCCTTGGTGACCGCCTTGGTGGTGCGGCCGAGGATCCGGTTCATGAAGCCGCGCTTGTTGAGGTGGTCTTCCAGCTGGGCCTCGTCGAAGTCGCCCTGCCGCATCCGGCGGAAGACCCGCACGATGCCGACGAGCAGCACCAGGTTGATGATCCCGATGATGTAGAGGAAGACGCCGGAGACACTGACGCCGATCATGCCGGTCACGTTCTGCAGGGTCGACGAGTCGCTCTCGACCTGGCCGGCCAGCGACCGCACGCCGAAGCTGAGCAGCAGGCACAGGCCGAAGACGACGCTGGAGTGCCCGAGCGAGAACCAGAACCCGACCGAGAGCGGCTTGCGCCTCGCGTCACCCATCAGCTTGCGCGTGGTGTTGTCGATGGCCGCGATGTGGTCGGCGTCGAACGCGTGCCGCATGCCGAGCGTGTACGCCGTGACGCCGAGCCCGATCCCGTAGACCCCGGAGGCTCCGACCTGGTAGTGCGCCGGAACGATAACGAACAGCAACAGCCCGAAGCCCACCACGTGCAGCAGCAGCACGAACGCGCTCATCCCACCGAGACTGGTCCAGTCGCGCCGGTCGAGGGCCGGGCGGATGCGTGACGCCATCGAGGCCACCCCTTCCCATCGGTGTCTTCGCTATTGCCAGTAGTTTGCAACAGCCAAGGGACGAAGAGAAGTGGTCTCGATCACTAGACCTCAGATTGCGCCGGCGTCGCGGGTCGCCGGGAGCCTCTAACATCGGCGCGGTGGAGAAGATCTTGCGAGCGGCCGGGCTCGAGTCATACCGGGCGGAGCAGCTGCGCATTCATGACGAGACGGTCATCGGGGTGCACCCGGCCGGCGACGCGCAGCAGATGTTGCGCTCAGCGCGTGCCGGCCTGCCGGACCACAATGCCGTTCTGGTTCTCGACGCCGAGGCGGTTCGGGAGCCGGACTTCCATAACGACAGCAGCCCCAGTGACCTGATCGCCTGGGTGCAGACCGCCGACGTTGATGCCGAGTTCGCTCGCCTGCCAGGTTTCGGGCGGCAGGAGCCGGAGCAACTGGGAACGGGCGACGAGGGTTATTGCCTCGAATGCTACGACGTGACCCGATACGGCAAGCCGGAACTGCTGGTCATCCTGCCCCGGCCGGAGCCGTGGGCGGCGTTCGCCTATCTGGATCCCTACGGCGCGTCGGGCGCCTCAGGAGAGCTGGTGCTGGCCGCCGCCCGGCGATGGCATGAGCGGTACGGTGCCGCTCCGACCACGATCGGCCAGGCCAACGGCTTCACCGTAGCCCGGCCGCCGACAGACTTGGCCGACGCCGAACGGCTGGCGGTGGAACACGTGGCGATCGCCGGGCTGACCGCGCAGACAACAACGCGGGCCTATGCCCGCGCGCTCCTGGAACTCGACCGGTGGTGCCTCTACGACCGTCCTTGAAAAGCGTCTGGCCGCCTGACGAGGTCCTGGCCGGCAGCTTCTTCGAGCTCAGATGCGTCGTATCCGGGCCGCGTTGTTCGTAGTCACGGTGGAGGCCCCCGACGAGGGGCCGTCACAACTACCGGAGAGGCCGGCCGATGACCCATCCTCAAGCCAAGGTCCATCGAATGTTCGAGCTCGTCGAGCCGATCGCCACCGTCACCTTCTCCGAGGTGCCGAACGAGGCGTTCCTGGCCCTCGGCATGCGCAACTACTGGGACGGATACTTCGCGGGCCGGGCCGCGCCGCTGGGGATGGCACCGGCCGAAGCGGTGCACGCGGTCTTCTACAACTTCGCCGCGGGCGAGGTGGCGCGCCACATCCCGTGGGTCTGGGGGAAGATCACCCCGCGGGAGGCGATCGCCGTACGCGAGCGGAGCAGCGCCGCCGCGCTGCGACAGATGATCGGAGAGCTCGCCGATTCCCCCGCCCTGGCGCCGGCCGCCGATCTGGCGACCCGGGCGGCGGTCAGCGCGCCGACCGAGGGCCGGGCGCTGTACGCCGGGCTGCGGGCGCTGGACGTGCCCGCGGAGCCGATCGCCCGGCTCTGGCACGCGGCGACGCTGCTGCGCGAGCACCGCGGAGACGGCCACAACACCGCCCTGCTCGCCCACGGCATCGGCGGCACCGAGGCCCACGTCCTCATGGCGCTGTCCGTCGGCATGCGGGCGGAGGAGTTCGGGCGGATCCACCACCTGCCCAGACCACAGCTGGCCGCCGTGGTCGACGGGCTGCGCGGCCGTGGCCTCGTGGACGCCGCCGGCGGGTTCACCGAGGCCGGCCGCCAGATCAGGAAACGGATCGAGGCCCTCACCGACGAGCTGGCGGCGCCAGCGTACGAGGTGCTCACCGCGGACGAACTCGACGTGCTGATCGCCGGGCTCGAGCCGATCGCCGCCGCGGTACAGGCCGTCGACGACTGAGCGGGCCCATCTGCAATAGGCACAATGCGCGCGTGCAAATATCAACGGAACCTCACCCTAAGCTCGTCGAGCTGGCTCAGCGTTTGACTGGAAGATGGCGAGTCAAAGGGCCGGAAATTGACGGCAAGGCCGAATGCGATTCTCGGCGGGGAGGCCTTCTTCTCGTCATGAATGTCGATTTCTTCGTCAGCGGCACCGAGATGAAGGTCATCCAGCATGTCGCCTACCACTAGGAGACCGAAACGCTACAGGCTCACTATATGGACACCATGGGCGATGAATCCACGTACACGTGGGTGCTGGATGGTCAGAAACTCCGCGTCAGCCTGGGCGACGGAGAGTCGGATACGTTCTTCGAGGCTGCTTTTAACAACGACAACACGGAGTACGTCGGTACCTGGCGCTCTCCGGACAATGCTGGCGGTGACGCGGCCGAGGAGCGGATTGTTTATAGTCGAATTGAATAGCGCAGGAAAAGAAGGGCGCTCAATTCGACAGATCTGGACGTCGGCCGGACCGCAGGCCATGCCGCAGCCCTGAAAGCCGACGGTGATCCGGCCGGCGATGTCACCGGCGGGGAGGAGGCGGTGGCAACGAGATCAAGAGAAAGGCCGGGACCACTGCATGGAGAGACCGGTCGCGGCTCTTTCCGTACGGATCTCCAGCGCCGTCCCCAGGATGGTCGCCCGGTCGAACACCAGCGGGACGTCGTCGAGCCCGAATGTGATCCGGTCCGAGACGAACACCGGCGTGCCGGCCGGCTGCCCGAGCAACTCGGCGGTCGGCGCGTCGAGCACTCCGGGCCGCACGGTCTCGGACGCCCGGTGCACGACAACGCCCCGGTCGGCCAGCGCGGCATAGAGCGAGACGCCGCTGAAGTCGGTCTCAGCCAGCTCGTCCCCCCGAATCCAGGACAGCTGGTGCACCGCGGGCCGCCCAGCGATCAGCCGCAGCCGCTCCAACCGCAAAAACCGCCCCGCCGGCCCATGAAAGCCCACGGCCCCGCGACCTTCCACCCCGCCGCCGGCCACCGAACCGGGAGCGCCCGCAGCCACCCGACCGCCCGCCGGGCCGCCGCCGGCCACCGAACCGGAGGCGCCCGCGCTGCCCGCCCCGACGCTGGGGCCGACGCCGGCGGCTGGGCCGTGGAAGCCGGTGACCCAGGCCGGCGGGCGCCGGACCGCCTGGCTGAGGATCTGCGTGCTCACGGTCTGGCCCTGAGCGCGCAGGTCCTCGGCGAAGCCGCGCAGCGAGTCGAGCCGGTAGGCCGCCCGGGGCTCGGCCACGAACGTGCCCCGCCCGGGCTGCTGGGAGAGCAGCCCGTCGTCTTCCAGCTGCTGGAGGGCCTGGCGCAGGGTCACCAGGGTCACCCCGTACGCCTGGGAGAGCTCGCGTTGCGGTGGCAGCGCCGACCCCGGCGCCAGCTCGCCGCCCCGGATCTTGGTGGCCAGGTCAGTCGCGATGGCCTGGTATTTGGGAGTACGCAGCGGAGACCTCCGAGTCGAGCGCGGACCGCAGGGCCGCCACGTCCGCCCGAAGGTCGTCCGGCGTGGCCCCGTCCAGCACCCTACGCATCAGGGCCGCCCCGACCACAACGCCATCCGCTATCCGCGCCGCCTCGGCCGCCTGTGCGGGCCCCGAAATGCCGAACCCGATCAGCACCGGCCGGTCGGTGATCGCCTTGACCCGGGCGGCGAGGTGCCCGGCGGAGGCGGCGAGCTGCTTCCGTTCGCCGGTCGTGCCCATGACGCTGACCGCGTAGAGAAAACCACCGCCATGGGTGACGATCTCGGCCAGCCGCTCGTCGGGCGTGACCGGCGCGACCAGCATGACCAGGTCGAGGCCGCACTCCAGCGCCGCCTGCTCGACCGCGCCCGCCTCGTCGACCGGCAGGTCGGGCACGATCAGGCCGCTGAATCCGGCGTCGGCCAGGCGTCGGCAGAACAGCGACGGGCCGGCCCGGAAGACCAGGTTGGCGTAGGTCATGGCGATCAGCGGTATCCGCATCTGCGAGCGGATCGCGGCAACGTCCCGCAGGATGCCGGCCACCGTCGCGCCTCGGGCCAGCGCGCGATCCGACGCCTCCTGGATGGTCAATCCGTCGAGCACCGGGTCGGAGAACGGCAGGCCGATCTCGATGCCGTCGGCCCCCGCCTCCTGGTAGGCGAGGAGATAGTCGGTCCAGTTCTCGGTGATGCCGGCGGTCAGGTAGGGGTTGAGGCGCTTCATGCCACACCTCCGCGCAGCGTCGCCATGTCCTTGTCGCCGCGCCCGGACAGCGTCAGCACGACCAGCGAGCCGGCCGGCAGGTCGGGCGTGCCGGCCGCGCGCAGCACCCAGGCCACCGCGTGGGCCGACTCGAGCGCGCAGATGATGCCCTCGGCCCGGGCCAGCCGTCCGATCGCGTCGACCACCTCGGCGTCGTCGACCGTGCGGTATTCGGCCCGGCCGATCGCGTTCAGATGGGCGTGCTCGGGGCCCACCCCCGGATAGTCGAGGCCGGCCGCTATCGACTCGGCCTCGGCGATCTGGCCCTCGGCGTCCTGCAGGACCAGCGAGCGGGTGCCGTGCACCACACCGGGCGCCCCGTTGGTGATCGCGGCGCCGCCGGCCGCCTCCACCCCGATCAGCCGGGCCGTGGTGTCGGCGAAGCCGGCGAACGTGCCCGCCGCATTGGACCCGCCGCCCACGCAGGCGACCACCACGTCGGGAACGGCCACGCACTGCCGCTGCGCCTCGTCGCCGATCACGCTCTGCAGCTCGCGGACCATCCAGGGATAGGGATGGGGGCCGCCGACCGAGCCGAGCAGGAAGTGGGCGTCGGCGGTGTCGGCCACCCAGGCCCGCATCGCCTCGTTGGTCGCGTCTTTGAGGGTGCGGCTGCCGCTGGTCACCGGAATCACCTCGGCGCCGAGCAATTCCATGCGGAAGACGTTGAGCTGCTGCCGTTCGATGTCGCGGGAACCCATGTAGACCGTGGCGCGCAGGCCCAGAAGTGCCGCCGCGGTGGCGACCGCGACGCCGTGCTGGCCGGCCCCGGTCTCGGCGATCAGCCGGGTCTTTCCCATGCGGCGCGCCAGCAGCGCCTGCCCCAGCACGTTGTTGATCTTGTGGGACCCGGTGTGGGCCAGGTCTTCCCGCTTGAGCAGCAGGGTGATCCCGAGCTGGGCCGAGAGGTTGAGAGCCGGCGTGAGCGGCGTGGGCCGGCCGGCATAGGAGGCGAGCAGCCCGTCGAGGTGCCCGCGGAAAGTGGGATCGGCCCAGGCCGACCGGAACGCCTCTTCCACCGCCGCGCAGGCCGGGACCAGGGACTCGGGAACGAAACGCCCGCCGAAGTCGCCGAACCGGCCGTGTCGTGGCTCGGTCATGATCGCCATGAGCACCTCCAAAGTTATAGAACTCTCGGCTCGCAGTATTGCACGGTGCGAGCCGAGAGTTCTAGAACTGTGGTGCTGTTTACTTCTTGGCCGCTGCCGCCTCGAGCGCTGCCGGCGTGACCGCGCCGACGAAGACCCGGCCGTCGTCGGTGATCAGCGCGCTGAACAGCGAGCCGCTCAGCAGGTGGCCGCTGCCCCAGGTGCCGCTCACCTTGGGCAGGATGTTGAGTGCCGTCTGCATCTCGGCCGCGTCGCCCTTCTTGGCGGTCGCGTCCGGGGCCGGCATCTTCAGCGACACGATCGACGTCCAGCCCTTACCGATCACCGTGGGCTGAGCCGCTCCAGCCGGCCTCTTCTGGCCCGGCGCCACCTTCTGGCCCGGCGCCACCTTCTGGCCCAGCGGCGCCTTCTGGTGCTGCTCGGCCATCGCCTTCGACGACTCGTCGGTCACCTTCGCGCCGGGCGGCGGGTTGAACTTGAACTCCTGCGCGTCCGGCGTCGTGAAGCTGATCTGCTGGAACGCCACCCGTACGGCCGGGTTGGTCGCGTTCTTCGCGTAGACGTCCACCCGCAGCGGGATGTGCTTCTCGGCGTCGATCGCCAACCGCACCTGCCCGACCAGCGACGCGGTGTCCTTGGGGCTGAGCACCAGCTCGTACGCGTCCCGCCCGGCCACCTTGGCCGCACCGGTCGTCTCGACCTTGGTGGTCGGCGTGATCGACGCCAGCGCCTGGTCGGCCACCTGCTGCGGGGTCAGCGCCGCGACGCTGGGCACCGCCTTCTCGGGCGAGCCGGCCGGCACCGTGAGATGCGTGGCGGTGTTGTCGGCGCTGCGCCACAGCCACACGTCGGTGCCGCTACGGATCATGTCGGTCTCGCCGTCGGTGCCGACGAGCGCGAGCCGAGCCTGGTTCTCACCCGCGTACCAGACCCGGGCGGTGTTGCTCCCGCCCAGCAGGCGGGCGAGATTGCCGCTCGGTGCGGCGTTGCCGACGGCGCTGGCGATCGCCGGCAGCCCCAGATCGGCGGTCTCCACCACGGTGCCGGAGAAGCCGTCGACCTTGGCGTTCTGCACGTCGGCGAGCAGCTGAGCCGCGCTGCGGTCCGGCAGCGGGGAATCGGCGCTCGCGACGATCGTGCCGGCCGCGGCGCCACCCCCGATGATGACGACCGCAGCAGCGGACGGTACGAGCCAGCGCAGCGCCGGCCTCGACCTGAACACGGACACGATGTCCACCTCCCGTTTTCCTATGCCCACCACTGTGCACGGGATGCGCTGTGACACCGCTGAGAGGTTCCCCTAGGGGCTGGCCCCGTCATGGCAGGGTATTGCTGTGCGGTTGCTTGTGGTGGAGGACGAGGCGCGGCTCGCCGCCGCGCTGCAGCGCGGGCTGCAGGCCGAGGGCTTCGCGGTCGACGTGTCCGGCGACGGGCAGAGCGGGCTCGAAATGGCCCGGCACGGCGGCTATGACGCGATGGTCCTCGACGTCATGCTGCCCCGGCTCAGCGGCTACCGGGTGGTGCGCCAGTTGCGCGCCGAGCGCAACTGGGTGCCGGTGCTGATGCTGTCGGCCAAGGACGGGGAATACGACCAGGCCGACGGGCTCGACTGCGGCGCCGACGACTACCTGACCAAGCCCTTCTCGTACGTCGTCCTGCTCGCCCGCCTGCGGGCGCTGTTGCGCCGGGGCGCTCATGAGCGTCCGGCCGTGCTGACCCACGGCGATGTCGAGCTCGATCCGGCCGAGCGCCGGGTCATGGTGGCGGGCGACGAGGTGGTGCTCACCGCGCGCGAGTTCGCCCTGCTCGAATACCTGATGCGGCGGGCCGGTCAGGTCGTCAGCAAGATCGAGCTGCTCGACCACGTCTGGGACGCCGCGGTCGAGACCGCGCCGAACGCGGTCGAGGTCTACGTGGGCTACCTGCGGCGCAAGATCGGCCGCGAGCGGCTGGAGACCGTACGCGGCGCCGGCTACCGTCTCGCCGCGGTCCAGCAGGCGGGCTGATGCGGCGGCCCCGCGACCTCAGCCTGCGGGCCCGGCTCCTGCTGGTCTCGGTCATCGCGCTCACCGTCGGCCTGGCCGCGGGCGGCGTGCTGCTGGTCGCCGTGCTCGACTTCGCCCTGCTGCGCGCGGTCAACTCGGAGGCGCTCGACACCGCGCGGGGCGTGGCCAAGCTGGTCGACCAGCATCAGCTGAGCGAACCGATCCCGATCAACGCCTCGATGCAGGTGCAGATCGTCGACGCCCAGGACAAGGTCCTCAAGATCTCGGCCGGCGCCGACCGCCTGGTCTCCATGCTGCGCCCCGAGGAGCTGAAGGGCGCCCAGGACGGCACGGTGCGCCAGGTGCCGGGCAGCCGGGTCGGCATCGACGGCACCGTCCGGGTGGCGGTCGCGGTCGCCGGCCCGCCCACCCAGCCGCAGTACGTGCTGGTCGCCCGCTCGACCGACGACCTCGACCAGGGCGTGCACATCCTCGCGGTCACCCTGCTGACCGCGTTCCCGCTGCTGGTGGCCCTGCTCGGGGCGGTCCTGTGGCGGGTGCTCGGCGCCGCGCTCAACCCCGTCGTCGCGCTCACCGCCGGCGCCGAGGAGATCACCGGCGGCACCCGCGCCGGCCGCCTGCCGGTGCCCGAGTCCCGCGACGAGATCCACCGGCTCGCGGTCACGCTCAACGGCATGCTGCACCGGCTCGACACCGCGCGGGCCCGGCAGCGGGCGTTCGTCGCCGACGCCGCCCACGAGCTGCGCAGCCCGCTCACCAACATGCGCACCGAGCTCGAGGTCGCCCAGCATCTGCCCGACACCACCGACTGGCCGGTGCTGACCGGCGACCTGCTCACCGACGTCGACCGCCTCAGCCGCCTGGTCGACGACCTGCTGCTGCTCGCCCGGGCCGACGACGGGACCGCCCGCACCCCGGCCCGCCGGGTCGAGGACGTCGATCTCGGCCAGTTCCTGTTCGAGCTGGCCGGCCGCTATCCCGGCGTCGCCTACCAACCACCGTCCGCGCCGGTCCACGTGCCGGCCGACCCCGACGGCCTGGCCCGCATGATCGGCAACCTGCTCGACAACGCCGTCCGCCACAAGACCAGCCAGGTGCGGCTCTCGGTCGAGCCCGACGGGTCGTACCAGCGCATCACGGTGACCGACGACGGCCCGGGCATCCCGCCGGTCGACCGCGAGCGGGTCTTCGACCGTTTCACCCGGCTCGACGACGCCCGCGCCCGCGACGCGGGCGGTTCCGGGCTCGGCCTGGCGATCGTCCGGGAGCTGGTCCGCCGGCATCGAGGCACGGTCACCCTGAGCGACGCGGGTCCGGGTCTGCGAGTTGACGTACGCCTTCCGGTGACTTCCTGATTCGACCGGGAACTAATCAGCGCGACCGCCCGACCAACCGGACATGTCTCTCCTGAAGCGCGCATCCGTGGTGGTCACAGTCGCCGGCCTGCTGGTGGCGGTGGCCGCCCCGGCTCAGGCCCATGTGACCGTCAACCCCAATACGGCTACGCCCGGTGGTTACACCAAGGTGACGTTCCGTGTCCCCAACGAGATGGACAACGCCAAGACGACCAAGCTCGAGGTCGCCCTCCCGGCCGACCAGCCGATCGCCTCGGTCTCGGTCAAGCCGGTGCCCGGCTGGACCGCCACCCCGACCACGTCGAAGCTCGCCACCCCGATCAAATCCCACGACCACGACATCACCGAGGCGGTCTCCCGCATCGTCTGGACCGCCGACGCCGGCTCGGCGATCAAGCCGGGCGAGTTCCAGGAGTTCGACGTCTCCCTCGGCCCGCTGCCGGCCTCCGGCCAGCTGATCTTCAAGGCCCTCCAGACCTATTCGGACGGCACCGTGGTCCGCTGGATCGACGAGCCGTCCTCCGACGGCACCGAACCGGAACACCCGGCCGCGGTCCTCAAGCTGACCGCCGCTGCCGCGGCAGCAGCACCGGTGGCAACTCAGGCACCTGCCGCCGCTCCGGCCTCCATCGGTACGCGGGCACCCGGCGTAATCGGCCTCATCGCCGCAGTGGTCGCGCTCCTGCTGGCCGCCGGCGCTTTCCTCCGCGCCGGGCGTCGCCCAGCGGCCGTCAGCCCGGCGGCATCCGACGCCCCGTCCGAGCCCTCAATCCCGGCCGCCCGCGGCTGACCGCCCCGCTCTCCAGCGCGCGGCCGGATCGTCCACCACCCACCCGGCATGAATCCATTTGCATCGCGGCGGATTGCGTTACAGCCAGCGGCAGTGACGCAATCCAACCCGCGCTCCGGTCTACTTTTCCGCGACCGCCCGGCGTCCGAGGTCATCGCGCACCCGGTCGCCCGAGCGGGCCGGCCGGCCGGGGGTGTGCGGTTTATGGCGGGCGGGTGTGGGTTTTCGGGACGGGATGCGCAGTTTTAAGGCGGTATGCACGGTTTGGCGCAGTGAGCGGTCTGGCCAACTGCTCGGTTGTCTGGCCGGCCGCGTGATTGGCCGGCTGCGCGCTTGGTGTCTAGTTCTGGCCGGCTGAGTGGTTGGTCGGCCTAACGCTTCGGCTTTCTGTTCGGCGACCGCACGACGGCCGCGGTGGCCACGCACCTGCTCGTATGCCGGTTCACGTTGCCACTTACCCGACCCAGCCCAGCCGGACTGCGCGAAGCGCGGTCGGCCCGGCTCAGCTCAGCTCGGCCCGGCTCAGCTCGGCCCGGCTCAGCTCGGCCCGGCTCAGCTCGGCCCGGCTCAGCTCGGCCCGGCTCGGCTCGGCTCGGCTCGGTCTGGCTCGGCTCGGCCCGGCTCGGCTCGGCCCGGCCCGGCTCGGCTCGGCCCGGCTCGGCTCGGCCCGGCCCGGCTCGGCTCGGCCCGGCTCGGCTCGGCTCGGTCTGGCTCGGCTCGGCCCGGCTCGGCTCGGCTCGGTCTGGCTCGGCTCGGCCCGGCTCGGCTCGGCCCGGCACCGCTGTCTGTCCTGTTCGCGGCGGCGCCTGCGGGCCCCGCCCTGGCCCTCGGATTGCGGCTGTCTGCGCGGTTTGCGCTGCCGCTTGCCTGATTCGGGGCGCCGCCGGCGCGGCTCCCGGCGCTGTCGGCCCAGCGTCCAGCGCTGTCTCTGCGGGCCCCCGGCCGGCTCGGGGCGTCGTCCGGTCGGTTGGCGGCGCGGCTGGTGGGCGGGGGCGCGCCCGCCGCCGTACGGTGCTCGTCATGGATGACATCACCGCGCTGATCCTCGACGACCACCACCGGTTCCGGGTCGGTTTTGCCCGGCTCGACGACGCGCAGAGCAACGAGGAGCTCGAGGCCATCTGGACCCCGCTTGCCCTTCACCTCGACATTCACGCCGACGCCGAGGAGGAGATTCTCTACCCGCACCTGCTGAAGGACGCGGGCGGCGACGACGCCGAGGAGGAGACCGACGACGCGATCCGTGATCACAACAAGATCCGGGACGGCATCGAGGAGGCGCGGAGGCATCCGGTCGGCTCGGACGCCTGGTGGAAGGGTGTCTGGAGGGCTCGCACCGAGAACAGCGAGCATCTGGCCGAGGAGGAGGACGAGGTGCTGCCCGACTTCCGGAAGCACGCCGGCCGCGATCTGCGCTTCGAGCTGGGCGCCCGGTGGCTTCGCTTCTTCGGCGAGCATCCTCAGGGCAAGGGGCTGTCCTTCGCCGACAAGGATCCCGAAAAGTACATCCAGGACAACAGCTAAGAGGCGTACCGGCGCTCGGCGCGGGCCCGGGCCTTGGCCGCCTCTTCCTCGCGGTTCTTCGGGGCGGCGGTGGTGACCAGGGCGGCCAGCAGGTCGGCGGTGGCCGCGGAGACGGCGGCGACCGCCTGGTCGAAGGCCTCCTGGTTGACCGCCGACGGGCGGGTGCTGCCGGCGATCTTGCGGACGTACTGCAGGGCCGCCGCGTGGATCTCCTCGGCGGTGGCCGGCGGTTCGAAGTTGTGCAGCTGGTGGATGCTGCGGCACATGGCGGTGGTCCCTTCCGTCGGAGGCTGGCCCCAAAATACGCCTTTAGAATTGTCCGCATGGTCCACTGGTACGAGTCGTCCATCGATCGCCAGCTGCGGGAGGCCGCCGAGCGGGGCGAGTTCGAAAATCTGCCCGGGGCGGGGAAGCCGCTGCGGGACGCCGGCCGGGAGTACGAAGAAGACTGGTGGGTCAAGGACTGGCTGCAGCGCGAGGGTGCCACCTCGGGCGTCATCCCGCCGACGCTGGCCCTGCGCCGCGAGACCGAGGACCTGACTGCCAAGGTCGACCGGCTGCGCACCGAGCGCGAGGTCCGCGACTACGTCGCCGAGCTGAACGGGCGCATCCGCAAGGCCACGGTCGGCCTCATGGACGGGCCGCCGGTGGTGCTCCCGCCGGTCGACGCCGACGACGTGGTGGCGGGCTGGCGGGAGCGGCGGGCGTGAAAGCGGGACCTACTTCTCGTTGATCTGGAGCGGGAAGCCGGTCAGCGTGTCGCACTGCACATAGTTCAGCTGGATCTTGACCTTGGTGAACCAGAGGTACGGCAGGGTCAGCGGCGGCGGCGAGTCAGGCGTGAAGACCACCGGGATGACGCCGAACAGGTTGCCCGCGAAGCGTTCGGTGAAGAACTGGACGTGCCCGGCGGTCGTGAGCTCGTTGCTCTTGATCACGGTGTGGGCGCCGTTCGCCTCGTCGATGGTCAGGCTGAACGGCTTGTTCACCGCCTTGTCCATGCTGAACTTGAGCACCCGCGCCGAGCCGGCGGTGCCGGTCGGCAGGTTGACCACGCCGTCGTAGGTCGATTCGAACATCTGCAGCGAGTCGGTCTCGAGCAGGCCCGGCTTGTCGGCGATCCGGGGGATCCCGTCGGCGCCGGCGTTGAGCCCGAAGACGCGGGGGCCCAGGCAGGGGATGTCGTCGTCGGTCGCGCTGGGTTTGGGGGAGGCGGGCGTCGTGGTCGCGGCATCGGACGGTGGTGCCTCGGTGGAGCCGGTCGACGTGGGGTCGGTCGACGTGGGGTCGGTCGACGTGGGGTCGGCGGTCGCGGTGGTGGCCGGATCGGTGGTGGCCGGCGCGGTGGTCGGGGTCTCCGGCGGCTTCGGCAAGGTGCTCGGGGGGGACGACGGGTCGTCGCCGCCCAGACCGAGCAGGTTGCCGAGGCCGCCGACGATTCCCTTCACCCCGTCGGCGATCGGGTTGCCGTCCTTGTCCGTGCTGGGTGCCGTGGTCGGTGTCGTGGCCGCCCCGTCGCCCCCGGTCGAGCCCTGGCCGGAGTCCCCTTTGCCCGAGTCGCCCTTGCCCGAGTCACCCTTGGCCGGGGCACTGATCCGCTCGGCGACCGGCGAGCCCGAACTCGCGCACGGCATCTCGGACGTGCGCCGCTTCGAACTGATCTGCTA
>NZ_JBFBAD010000101.1:0-35536 GCF_040682075.1 Actinoplanes sp. NPDC051411
GTAGTCGCCGCGCTGAGGATCTGCGTGCCCGCGATCCGCACCTGAGTGTCGGTCGCGGCGTCGAGGTCGGCCGGGACCAGCGTACGGATGTCCACATAGGTAACGGTCTGGCAGGTCGCCGCGGCGGTCTTCGTCGTTTGACTCTGCGCCATCGCCGGCGCGGCCGGGATCAGCAGGGCGACGGCCAGCATCACGCCGGCCGGCATCTTCCATCGCATGTGACTTCTCTCCCCGTTGCGTCGAAGCGTGCCTGATCTTCGCGCGGCAGCGTACAAGGGCGTCGCCACCGAAGAGGTCCGCTTAGGTCAGGTTTCGGTTTCTCCCGCGATGGGTGGCGGGGTTCCGATGTCCCCGACCGGTGGCGCACGGTTTGGTCGCCAGGTGGGCCGACGTCCCGCGGTCGAGCCGAACCCGCGGATCGCGTCGCGGGCGCGGCAGCGGGCGACCGGATGCCGCTGGCCCCCCGGTGCGGGCGAGAGGCTACCGGGTCGACCCGCCACTCGGTGCGCCGGTCGTGCCGAGCGCGGTAGCCGACGGCGGGAACCCGATGTGATCGTCGCCTTCCCGGTCAGCGGAGCACCCAATCATCGCTTCCAGATCGCTCTGGGCGAGAGGCGACCGCGCCGCCTAACCACCGTCATCGCCTGCGCGCCCGGTCGGCGGCAGAAGCGTGCATGTGATCTTCGTGTGGACTGCTGTGCTCAGCGCGGCGATGAGGCAACGACGCGGGATGATGTGATCGTGTTGATCAGCGAGACGAAGTCGCTGCTGACGTCGATGCTTGACCTTGCCGGAGTACGCCACGGCCAGGTCTCCGCCGCCGACGTGCTGACGACGGTCGAGGTCTTCCGGCAATTCGCCACCGTCCCGGTCGATGACGCCGTGTCGCCCGAGGAGGACGGCGACGGGGTTCTCGCCCAGACTGGAACGTTCGACTTCGATGGCGTGCGTCAGTTCTATGCCGATCTCACCAGGTAGTTCATCGAAGCCGACGACCATGACGTGATGTGGCAACTGCGCTGCACGCTCCACTGGACTCCCAGCGCGGAAACCGAACCGCTCGAGTCCAAGGTCCGATGGTCCTTCGGCATGCCTCTGGACGACTTCTTCGCCGAGGCTCTCGCCCTTCCCGGCTGGGCATGGACGCTGACCGGCGTACCGGTACCGGCCCTCGACACCTCACGATTGAACTCGATCAGATCTGAGCGCACTTTTTCGGAACGAGCCCGCACCGGCCCGTGGGCCAGGCCGAGCGGAGCGTGATGATCGATGGCGAGTTGCCGTGCCCGTTCGGCGGCATAGAGGTCGTCTTCGGCGAAAGTTCGATACGAAAGTTCCCGCCCACGAGAATGAGAGCGTTGGTAATAGGCTGTCCTCCTGCGGGTGGAGATCCTAAGCTTTTGAAGTGAGTAGCTTTCCGGCCCAGGCCGCCCGGGTTCGGAACGTCAGCTTGCCGCTGCGCCGCCGACTGTTCGCGTTACGTGAGTGCGTCTTGCATTTCGCCCCGTACGGATTTCGTGCCACCTGGCACCACGTGGTCCTCCAAGCGGGCGTGCCCGTGCGGTTGGCAGAAGATCCCGACTCGCTTCCGCGCGCCGTCGGGGAGTTGGAGGATGCTCGGCGGCTCTGGCTCGCCGAGATGCAGGCGTTCACCCTGCGACGTCGGCAGGAGAAGGAGTCGGGCCACCGCCGGCCAAGGCGCGACGAGGCGTGGCATGCGTGGCTGCAGGGGCTGGCTTTCTGCCCGGATCCGGAGCTACATCCGACGGAGCCCCTGGCGACGGTGGTAGCGCGACTGATCACCGCATACTCATCAGGCACCGTCCCGGCTGACCGCTGTCCGGCGTGTGGGAACACTCGGGTTTCGCCGCACTGTCCGCACTGTGGAGTCCACTGCTGGGACCCCGCAGCGTATCCCGGGAACCTGGCGGGTGATCGACCCTCGGTGTCCCGTCGTACCAGCTTGCCGTGGCCCTTGATCTGGCACCGTGCGGTACGGCGGGACGCGACGGTTGGCGGCGGTGACATCGCCGAGTTCAGAGTGGAGTACACGCCGACCAGCAACGACGGCCGCTTTGGGATTTTCCAGCTCTACGTTCGGGGCAATGCGCTCGGTGATGCCACTACTACCGCCCTCTATCCACACGTTCGGAATTTGCACGCGTTGTGTGACGTCGCCGAACGGCTCGGCACACACCGGCCGGAGCCCTTGATCCTCGGCGACACCTTTGACCACCTGATCATCACGCTCGAAGCGACCGAGGAAGACATGGCCTTCGCGTTCACCACGCGCCCAGAACGGCAGTGGGCTGAACCGCCACCATGGGCACCGCTACCAGGCAGGAGAATGCGCCTAATCGTGCGACGTGAAGAAGTAATCAGTGCGTGGCGTGAGGCGGAACCCAAACTCCGGCACCTTCTCGGCGGCGTGTAGCTGGCGTCTTCGTAGGCAGACCACTACGCCGGGAAAACTGAACACTCGCGCACTGTTCTCGGCAGATCCGCGCACTTCCGCGCGTTGGTGTGGCCACACGGCGCAAGCGGATGTCACCGACGTACTCGACGCATCCCCGGAGCCCAGGACGGCCGAGGCACCTGATCATGGAACCTACACTTATCGGAGCCGGACGGCGGCCTCTACTTCGTTTGGTTCTCCCCAGGCGACGGCTGCCGCCCGGCGTAGCCCGGGTTGGCCGGGCCCCTAGACCCGCCTGCCCCGCCCAGTGCGCCCGGCCGGTCAATCCCCAGACCGCCCGCGGTTAACCCACCACCCCACCCACCGCGTACCTGGAGGAGCGGGTGACCGCGAGTGGTCCGCGGGTGGAGGGCCTCAGCGGTGGCAGCGTTGAGGCCCTTCCCCGTCTAGGGCGCCGCGCCGGTGCGCATGCTCAAGCAGAGGCGCATTGCTTCGTCAGAGCGGGTTCGTCAGAGCTGCATCAGCTCGTCGGGCCATCCACGCTGGCACCCAACAAATCCAGCGTTGCCGCAGGTCAGAGGGGCTGGCAAGGGCTCCGAGGGAATCACATGGCAGTAGTTCCGGGACGCCGCGGGGTGATGCGCCCAGCCGGGCACGAAGCTCATCGGCCCCGTGAAGCGACAGGGGCCGCCGGCCGCCCTGGCTTGTCGTCGTCGCGGTGCACCGCCATGGCGGCGATTACCTGCTCGCAGGACCCACAGTGAAATTCGTACCAATTGGCGGGTTCCGGCACGCCGCGCAGGAACCGCTGGTGCTCGTCATGGCCCAGGCGCTGCGCAAGACGATCCAGGGCCGCCCAGAACCGGTCACCGCCGAAGACGCTTTGACTCACCCGCAGGTGCTCGATCTGCCGATCGGAGGGGTTCACCCGGGTCGCCCGTCCTGCGCCTGCGGGCCGTCGCCCCGGTGTGACATCGGCTCAGGGCGTCGCCAGCCCCAGCGCCGGATGCCCCAGCGACGCTCCCGTGCGACCCCGCGTGGCACCTCGCGGCCGGCTACAGCGCACGGTCGACGGCACGAGAGTGTGCTTGCGATCGCCCCCGATGTACGAAGAACAAGCCATCCGGGAGTAGCTCCTGCGCGTACTTGACCGTCCGCGTTGCAATGTAAATGCGGATTGGGCCGGTTCGATCTGACCACGATCGCCCGACGTTTGCTATTCCGGCTGCGACTGAGCGCCGATCGTGAATCTCTCCTCGACTTTGACGTTGAATCTGCGGGTGCCAAGAAGCTCGGCCGACAGCTGGTCGGCTAGCTCGCGCCGAGCCTGCTCTTCTCGTTGCTTGACTTCCTGCATCTTCCTCCACGCCGCGGTGACACCGTCATCGCGAGACGTGCTCAGGACCAACGTGCCCTGCTCTTGAGACTCCGACTGACCCTTCGCTGATAGGTAGAGGAGCTCGGACACGATCGGCGGGGTGGTCTGCTGCCAGACTTCAAAGTAAGCGATGGATGCCGCGGATCCGTAAGCTCCGAGCAGAGCCTGCGCGCGTGCGACTGATTCGTCAGCGGGCTCTAGGTTCCCGAGGTCGGACACCGAGGCGCCGGGGACGATGCGTCTAATCGCAGTGCCGACGAGCTCCACGTAGGTAAGTAACTCGACATAAGCCTCAGATCGCCGCTGCTGGTTGCGTTCATCCTCAACAAGCTGTCGGTCATGCTCGGTCTTGTCACGCGCGAGCCGCTCCGCCTGATCTCGGCCCTTGGCCGAGGTGAGGTATGTAGCCGCGATGCCGGCGACCGCCACGACCGCCGTGCTTACTGACGAGATCCAATCAGACACGTGCACAGTGTGACGTGTCAACGCACGTCGGTTGGTTTAAGTCGACGCCTGGCGGCCGTCACAACGAAGGTGCCTCCGTACCCGATCGCCCTGGTTGTCGGCCGTGAAGGCCTACCGCCATATGCGATGGCGACCGCTCCAATAAAGAGCATGTCCGGCGCTCTGTTCTTGACAAGATCTCACGTGCACTCAACTCGGCCAGATCCGGATGCGGGTCAGCCTTGCAAAGTCAGCCGGTGTAGATGCTCTGGTCATCCAGTGCGCGGGCCAGGTCAAGGCGTGTGCGGAAGTGTTTGAGATTATGGCTCATCGTCGCGTCGGTTGAGAGCCTGCATAAACTCGCGGTTGGCTACTCGGGCGGCGTAGAGTTCGTCGCCCCGCTCCGCCAGTTGCCGGCGAAGTTCGCGAACTTGGTCCTCCGCCGCCTCGGCCCGCTGGTGCAGTTGCTCGGCGGTCTCGCCGGATGGCAGCCCGGCGATCGACAAGACGGCGGAGCCCAATACCTCGGATAGCCGCGCTTCGAGTCGGTTCACCTGCGTCTTTAGCCTTTGGTTCTGGCTGAGCAGGTTGGCGTTCTCTGCGCGGAGTCCGGGGTCGGTGAGTCGGCCGCGGGACGGGACGGCGGTTGGCGCAGCGGCGGCTCGCAGAACTGCCGCTAAGAGGTCTTTGTGCTGTGGGCGGTAGAGGAAGCTGCGGTGCACGCCCGCAACGGCGGTGACGGCGGAGACGTTGATGTCCTGACCGGCCGCTTGCAGACGGCCGAGCGCCTGTTCGACGCGGGTTCTGCGCCGTTGGCTGTCATCGCGTCGTGCCCGGGCCAGGTGTTCGGCGCTCATGGGTTCCGCCTTGGTTGCGGCAGACCGAGCTGGACCAGTTGACGTTGTTTCCTGACGACCTTCGAGGCTTCGACTACGGCCGTCCTTGTCTCGGCGTCCATCGCGTCCAACTTGCTGTCCTGCTCCCGGATCAGCCGGCGGCTGGCTTCGATCTCGCCGTCAAGATACTGGGTGTCGGTCCTGGCCCAGTCGGCGAGTTCCGACGCGGCGAGGATACGTTCGCGGTCACGGAGCAGCCCGTCGAGATGTCCGCGCAGTTCGGGCAGGTAACTGGGGTCGGTGCGGAAGTGCCCGCAGCCGAGACAGCGCATGCGAAACGGGCAGGCCCGGCCTCCTGCTTGCATATTGCTCGGCTCATGGCAGCCGCCGAGCGGGGTCGTCACGGCTCCGATGGCGTACCGGTTGGCGCTGCTGTCGTCGCAGGTAGTGCCAGTCCAAGTTCGTTGCCCGCGAACGTTGACCTGGAAGGGCAGCAGGCTGCTGACGGCATCACGGGTGCGTTTCTCGTTGACGCGGTAGTAGGTCTGGGTGGCTTCCATGCTTCTGTGGCCCATGAGCTGGCAGAGCACGTCGACGGGCGTGCCTTGGTCCGCGTGCCGTTGTGCATAGGTATGCCGGTAGGCGTAGGGGAAGATGTTGTCCTTGTCGAACTCGATGTCGCCGTCCAGCATGATCGGGTCCATGGCCTGGATCCATTCGCGATGCCGCTCGTAGAGCGTCTTGTCGTTGATCCGCTCCATTCCGAAGCCGTTCCTGAAGTGGCGTGGAAACAGTGGCAGGCTCTTCGGGTCGGCGCCCGGCCATTGCTGGCGTACCCACACCTGCTGCTCGCGGATGACGGCGACGTCTTCGGAACGGATGTTCAGCCGCTGATGGAGGCGGTTGTTCTTGAAGTCGGTGTAGATCAGGCTGAAGCCCCCGTCGGGGTCGGATTGGATGGCTCCTTCCAGTGAAAGGGCGCAGATTTCGTCAGGCCGTCGGCCGGTCCGCATCATCAGTTCGACGGCCGCTCGGGCAGATCGGGTCTTGGACGCCCGTTCGAGATCCGGAAGTCGCTGCAGCAGGATGACCATGACCTGTTCGGGTAAGGCGCGGCCGATGTCGTCATCCTCCGGCGGTCTGGGAACGTCGGTGCGGCGCAGCGAGAAGTCGTCGGCCAGACCCGCGAGTGGTTGGCCCGGTCGGGTGAGACCGTAGTCCCGGCAGTCCACGAGGACCCTCTTAAGCTGGGCCAATTTCAGCCACCGGGTGCGAGCAGAGATGTCACCGACCTGTTCGAGCCGGCCCATCCAGGTGGTGAGCTGGACGATGTCGCGGCGACTGAGCAGGCGCAGATCCTGGCCGCCGTCGTCGCGATGCAAGCGCAGGCTCTCGCTGAGCATCGCGAAGTGGTTGACGAAGGAACGAACTACCATCCCGATGGCGCTTCCACGGCGGCGCGGCAGTTCCTCTTCGGCCCAGTGCTTGGCCCCTTCCCTGAGCCACTGTTGGGTGATGGGCCGGAAATCGATGGTTCCGTGATAGCCGAGGACCCGCAGATTCCAGTGATCTTTCTTCACCTCCTCAGCAGGAGTTGTTAGCGCCATGGCCAGCGTGGAGCGCATTTCAGCGAGAACGGTCTTGTGGTAGTTCGCGTTGCCGCGAGTCGGTGGAACCTCGAGGTCGAGCAGCGATGTCGTTTTCGACTCGCGCACCACGGTGAGGACTTTGCGCAGGGTGTGCAGCGGGGTTTTGGTGCCGCGCTTGGACCGTTCCTGCAGGGCGTAGAGCAGCTCGATCTGGACCAGCCTGGGAAGGCCGGTCAGCGCGGCCGTCGTCGAGACGGCGATCGGCGGTGCCATTCTGAGCCACTCCTTCTCCTCCAGATCCGGGTCGGCGTGTAGCGCTTCGCGGATCTGGCGTGCGTGGGGTGTGCAGAGCCGGCGTGACACGCTCACGGCTCTTCGGTTGCAGGAGTTCACCCGACACCGGCCGAGACTCGGCAGCGGTTTGGTCCGGGGGTCGAGAAGGAACAGCTCCAACGCGAGGCCGCGTTGTTCCCTGAGCTGGTTGTGTGACTCGCAGAGGCCGTTCGCTCGGCCCCGGGGCCGAGCGCACTCGGCGACAGCGCACGGCCGCTCGATGCCGCGACGGTCAGTCCACAACTTCTCTTCCTCGAGCCACGCCGCAAGGTCGGCTGCGTCGGCCGGCCGCTTCAGGTGGCAAGGCCGACAGAGGCCGTTGCCGAAGTTCGCACGGTTCTCACACCCGCTCTTCCGGCAAGCCGCCCAGGGCAGACACGGATGGCCCTCCCGCGGGGCGAGGACCTGCAGAACCGGGTCCCAGCCCAGGCCGGCCAAGAAGCTGTGGTCGAGCAGCGGTTCGAACGGCGAGGTGAACCGTGGGCCCTCCGGCGCTGTGAGGACGGTGAGCGCCCTCATGCCGTGACCCCCCGAGAGCGGCGGCGGGCGGGGAAGGCGATCGCGTTGACGGCGGCTCGCTGGCGTTCGCTGCTGGGGTGGATGTAGACCTGGGTACTGCTGATCTTCAGATGTCCCAGCAGTTTCTGGACGACGTCGATCGCGCCCGAGGCCTCCATGACCTGGGTTCCGAAGGCGTGGCGCAGCATATGCGGTGCAATATGACGTTCCAGGCCGGCGCGCTTGGCGAGCCGGGCGACAAGGTCGTTGATCGACTTGAGAGACATCGGCCGGCCGAGGGGCTCTCGGTAGAGGTTGACCAGCACGTAGTCGCTGTCCCGGGCCGCGGGGACCTGCGCGCGGGCGAGCCAGTAGTCGTCGTAGGCGTAGACGACGAGCGGATGCGCCGGCACGACCCGGCCCCCGCTCTTGGCGCTGGCCCGGTTCAGATTCCGCCGTTTGAGAACATGCAGGTGGGGGCCGACCGTGTGGCAACCCAGCCGGCTCGAGTCGTCCATGAAGTGCAGGTCCTCGACCCGCAACCCCACGGCCTCACCGCGGCGGAGCCCGGCCAGAGACAGCAGCACGATGATGAACACATCGCGCTGCGTCGAGACCGCCTCGAGCAGGCCGCTGATCTCATCCGGCGTCGCGTTGTCCACGGTCGAGTCCTCGACCGGGAAAATGTGGCGGGGCAACGCCACGGGTTCCCGGGGCGTCCGCTCGTTGTGGCGACGCTGGGACTCAGACAACGGTCCGAGCCGATAGAGAGCATTGATCGCGTCGGCGGACACCATCTGCTGATCGACGAGAAATTTGTAGAACTCTCGGACCGCCGCGAGCACCGAGTTGCCCCGCCGGCCCCCGCGCAGGGGAGCCAGGCCCGGCCCCAGGGGCCGGTTCGGGGCCCGCTTGTCGTAATGCTTCAGGAAGGTCATGAAGCGCCCGAACCGCCCCGGAGCGGTTTCCAAGTCGCAGCCGGAGCGGGCCAGCCAAGTGAAGAACAGGACGAGGGAACCGGCATACGCGGCAGTCGTGTTCTCGGCGAGCCCCCGCCCGAAGTACAGATGCTGCATGAACTCGTCCACCGCCGGGACAGTGCGGTACTCGCTATCGATCACGGTCCAGTACCGACTACCGTCAGCGAGCTGCACAGGGAACGATCGCCAGCCACCCACACCCAAGATCATGGTCACGGGCCCGGACGCTACGAGGGCAGTGCACCACCGTGGGCGGCAGGGGTACGGAAATTGTCGCCAACTTCGTGGCAATACTACGAGGGCGACAGTAAGCGACAGGGCCAGTCGCCCCACGAAACGCGCTGCTCGACGGCGGCGAACATGGCGTCGAGATCGACATGCGCGAGACTCGCTTGCTGCCTCACGCTCACCTCCGCTGACGGGCAACATCTGCCGTCCCTCTCCAGTGTCCGCGACGGACCGCCGGTGTACCGGTATGCCGGCCGGACTTGGACCCGCGTCACCGGTCGGGCGACACCGCGATGATTACCTAAGAGGCGAGACTTCTGCAGCCAACAGGAGTGGATCCGCGGGTGCTGGCCTGGCCGAGTCGTCGGCGGAGCCGATGGTCGGCAGGTCGCCGGGGCGCAGGTCGAGGCGGGCGCGGACGTAGCGGCAGCGATGCCGGATCTTGCCCCACGCGCCGTCGAGGGCCGTGTCGACCTGCACCTCGGCCACGACGACCGGTTCGACCGGGACATAACCGAGTTCCAGCGCGTCCGGCATGCCGGCTGACCAGTTGGAAGGCAACGGGCACGGCCATGGATGGCCGGAGCCTTCACCACGGAAGGTCATCCCGCGTAGCACGTCGGCGAGCTCCTGGCGATGACCGGCGGTGAGCGGGTGGGTTTGGCCGACGTAGCGCAGCCGGCCGCGGAGATCGAGGAGGCCGAGCAGAAACGAGGTCGGCCGAGCGAGCGTTCCGGTGAGGCCGCCGATGATGTACTCAGCGCTTGTGTGGGTTCGGGTCTTCGTCCAGCCTGCTCGGCCGGGGCGGTAGCGGCCGTGAAGGGGTTTCGCGACCACGCCTTCGATGCCGGCAACCGCGGTCTGCGACATCCATTGCCGCGCCACCTCGAGGGATGCGGTCTGCGGGCATACGGCGACCTGGGCCGGGGCCGCGGTGAGCAGGCGTTCGAGCTTGCCGCGACGTTGTGCCAGCGGCAGGTCGATGAGTTCCCTCGCGCGGCCGTCGCGCAGCAGGTCGAACGCGACGTAGTGGGCGGGGTGGCGACGGATGTGCCGGTCCAGGGCCCGGCCTGCGGCCAAGCGGCGTTGCAGGCGGGAGAAGTCGCACCGCCCGCGCTCGGTGTCCCAGACGATGATTTCTCCGTCGACGACGGTCCGTGGCGGCAGCACGGCGGTCAAGGGCTTTATCAAGTCAGGGACGTATCCGGTGAGGTCAACACCGTGACGGGACTGCACCCGTATCCCGTCCTCGGTGCGCCAGATGATCGCTCGGAACCCGTCCCACTTCATCTCAAACGCTGTTGGCGATGTCGAGGACTCGGGCAACGAGCGGGTCGGTACAGCGCTGACCGGTGTGACAGGCCAGTGCAGCATCGGGGTCCCCTCGACGGTCGGACACTCGACGCTAGCCGGGCGGTCGTCGCGCTGAACTGGGAAAACGCCATTTCTTGCAGAGCCTGGGAAGCTGCCCACACGGGCGCAAGCCCGGTGATCGAGCCCGGGAGCGCCCATCGGAGGACAAACATGCTGCGCCGTCGCGCCGAGCCTCGCACAGAGGCGGGGAATTACTGGTCTGTAATTCGATCTTCAACCTTGCTGATCGTAAAAGCGCAGGTCACGCTGAATGTGTCGAGCGAGCGCCGGTCGCGAAGGTCGGAAGCAATGCGGCGTAACTGGATAACCATCCGCACCCACCTGACCGGCAGCTCGCTCCTCAAACCCAAGCAGAGCGGGCTGTCTACGCGGCGCCAGGCTCACCGGCTCGGCGGTCGGAAGCGTCCACCGGGACCAAAGCCGCCATGCTGACGTCGGCCTGCTCGAGAAGCTCCTCCACCATCGCGATGTCCAGCCCGTCGATGACGTTATCTCCGTTCACAACACGGAAGAACTGATCGTGCCCTCGGCGTATCGCCTTGATGCGCCATCGCCCGTCACGTGTTTCCAGTTCCCTGTCAAGTGCTTCTGTTCAAGGTTTCGGGCCGTCCGGGCTTCGAAGGGCGATGGGCCGCCCCCGGTCGGCATACGAGTTGCAGAGCCGCGTACGCCACGGACTACACGGCATTCATCGATGTCCGCAAGCCCAGCGGCGAGCCGCGGCCGAGCCGCCGCCAGCACACGGAGATCATTGACTACACAAGGTGACGTGCGCCGATCCCCGGCGGCATCCGGATTTGCCGATGATCGGACGTTGGTCATCCGAGATCTACGGGTCGCGGTTCCACACTGGTGACCGCTGGGAGAAGTTGATGCTGGCGGCTATTTCAGCGTCGTGTTCCGCGCCCAGCTCGCGCTGGGTAAGCCACAGGCGGAGATCTATAGGGGCAGCTCAGTCTATGGTTGGCCAATCCCAGCCCAGCTGCATGAACATGCCCAGGCGGTCGGATACGGCCCGGATCTCGGCGATTCGCTGATCGCGGACCGTGAAGATCCAGATCTGCTCGACTTCGCAGCTGCGGCCGGTCGGCTCCGGCATCCGCGGGTGATAGCCGGTGTGCCGGCCGCGGACCAGCAACCGGGCCACAACCTTGGGTCCCTCCGAGATCAGCTCCTGCGGTTGCATCGTGCCCTCGCCGAAGGCGGCCAGCTGCTGCCGGAAGCCCTCGAGGGCCGCGCCCGGCTCGTCGGCCTCGCCATGGATCACCTTGTTGTGATCGATCACGTCGGCGGCCAGATACTCGCCCCAGTCCTCGTATCGCCGCTCGTTCAGCGCTTTGAAGAAGCCCTCGACCACCGCGGTGCTCGTCGTCGGCATCGAACCTCCATTCTTACAACGTAAGTCTTGTCTGCCACCGTAGTCTTACGCCGTAAGAATGAGCAAGGAGGTCGACGAATGATCGCCAAGCGCACACCCGGCGTCCGCGCCGGCCTCACGCGCGAGCAGATCCTCGACGCCGCCCTCAAGATCGTCGACGGCGGGAGGTTCGGCGGGGAAAGTGCCGCCAGCGGGGCAGCCCCAAGTGCGGGGGCCCGCGACCAGGGCGGTCTTGGTGCGCTCACGATGCGCCGCCTCGGCGCGGCGCTCGGCGTCGAGGCGATGACGATCTATCACTACTTTCCGACCAAAGACGCCCTCGTCGACGGACTGAGCGAGCGCCTCTTCACCGGCGCGGCGGAACCCGTGGCCGGGGCGGGCACGTGGCGCGAGCAGCTTTTCGCCTACGCCGAAAGCCTGCGCCGGGCGCTCCTGGCACACCCCGCGCTGTTGCCGGTGATCGCGCGGCCAGCGGTGACGCCGGCGACCCTGGACGCGGTCGAGTCGACGCTGGGTATGCTCATCGCGGCCGGGTTCCCGCTGGCCCGCGCGGTCGACGTACTCAACGCCCTCACCGTTTTTGTGATCGGCCATGCCACCGCAGAGACCGCGATCGGCGCACCGGCGCCGCCGCCCGGCCTCGACCCCGAACGGCATCCCCTGCTGTTCGAGGCCGCGCGGTCCGGCGCCGGCGCCGACGACTACGAGCGTTTCCGGTACGCGATCCGCTCACTCCTGATCGGCTTCGACCCGGCGGGCTGACCGATCGGGCGGTGCTCGATCGACTGGGGCGCGAAGAACGGGTTCCAGGACCGTCAATGTCTCTCTTTGGCCGAACGTCGTAACCATCCGGATCTGCCGCAATCCGTCCCGGCGGCTCAGGCCCACCAACTATGTACGGCAAGTGGCAGGTGTCGTTTCCTCGCGCCGGCCGTCGCGCTTCGCATCCCCACGGCCTGGACATTTGGCCTACCCGACTTGATCGGGGACTCGTGCGCCGCGTGCTACCCCCGGCCAGAGTTGCGATCCTCCGCCAGAGTGCGCTACAGGTGTCGCCCACCCCTTCGCCGCAAGAAAAGTTCCTGGTCTGCTCAGATAGGAGCGACAGCTGGACTGATCCCCATAGAAAGCGCGATAAACCCTCACTTCGCGGCAAGCCGGTCATCGTGGGCGGGATCGCCGGCCGCGGGGTCGTCGCGACCGCCTCGTACGAGGCACGCCGGTTCGGGGCCCGCTCCGCGATGCCGACCTCGGAGGCGCGGCGACGCTGCCCGCCCGGCACCGCGTTCCTCACCCCGCGCTTCGCCGCGTACCGCAAGACCAGCGAGGTGGTGATGGCGCTGCTCCACGAGCTGTCGCCGCTTGTCGAGCAGGTCTCCATCGACGAGGCCTACATCGACCTCGCCGCCGGCGACCATGACCTGTCCCCCGCCAGTGTCACAGTGCTGGCCGAGCAGATCCGGGCGTCGATCGCGGCCGCCACGGGCGGCGTAACGGCCTCGGTCGGTGTTGGCACCTCCAAACTCGTCGCCAAGATCGGCTCGGACCTGCACAAACCCAACGGGCTCACCATCGCCGCCGCCGGAGGCGAACAGGCGCTGCTGCACCCACTGCCGGTGACCCGGCTGCCCGGCGTCGGACCCGCCACCACGGAGCGGCTACGCCGCGCCGGCATCCACACCATCGGCGCGCTGGCACAGACACCGCTGCCACAGCTGCTCGACTGGTTCGGCCAGGCCCACGGCGGCGGCCTTTACCGGCTGGCCCGCGCCGACGACGACCGGCCGGTAATCAGCGAACGCGAGGCGAAATCGGTGTCGGCGGAGGAAACCTTCGACGTCGACCTGACCGACCGGGCACGGCTCGGTACCGAAATCGACCTGCTCGCCACCAAGGTCGGCGGCCGACTTCGCGACGGCGGCCTGTCCGCGCGCACGGTCACCATCAAAGTCCGCCACCACGACTTCACCACCATCACCCGGTCAACCACCCGGCCGCAGCCCACCGACCAACCGAAATTGATCGCCCAGCTCGCACGCCGGCTCCTGTCCGAGGTCGACACCTCAGCCGGCATCCGCCTGCTCGGCGTCGGTGTAACCGCCCTCGCCGACTTCGTCCAAGACGATCTGTTCGGCGCCATCGAACCCGACCGACCCAGCGGACCTGTGGCACCAGATCCAGGCCTGAGCACCCCCGATCAGCACACCGTCTCAAGAAGAACCACGCCCAGCGTGTGGCGGGCGGGCCAGGACATCCTCCACAGCCTCCATGGGCCCGGATGGGTCTGGGGCGCCGGCCGCGGCCTGGTGACCGTCCGATTCGAAGGACCCACCACCGGACCGGGCCCGATCCGCACATTCGCTGCGGAAGACCCCAATTTGCTGGCCGCCGATCCGCCCAACTGGGCCTGAAAAGCGCTCCGTCCGAATGCCAAAGCAACGACCGTCGTGGTGCAGTGAATCGCGCAGGGAGACGACTCGATGGCGGGGCCGGACGCCACGGGGGAAACGCCCAGCCCACTACCTTTCCCTGACGGACAGGCTCACCCACGAATCCCCGAGGCCGATCCTGGGCCCTCGAAGTGTAGGTTCTCACGTCGAGTGGCGGACCGCGTATGAGCCTGCTGGGCGCTCGCACGATTTCTCACCCTGGCGGGTATCGGCTCTCGCGATCATGGCGGATTCCTCCGCGGCCATCGGACCGCTCCCAAGGGGCGTCGGCAGGCGAGAAGGCGGCCGTGCACGTAACCGCAACCTGCGGGTCGTAGCGGCGGCTGATCCGGCGACATACTGATTTCCCCGACGAGAGAGCACTGCCTTCGACGTATGAACGGGCCTCACGCGATCGGCAGAATGAAGCTTCGGGCGTTAGCCCCGCCTGCAGACCGGAGCGCCGCCACCACCACGCCCATCGATTCTCGTGATCTTGGTGGGTCCGCCAAAGCGGCCGCCAAGATCATGAGGATCCGTCATCGGCGATGAGAAACTACACGAGGAGCTGCGCAGCGACTTGCTTGGAAGCTACTAGCTTAGCGACTAGTATTGTCTCATGACTGGTCAGAGGCTTCGACTGATTGGCGCCCACGAGATCCGGATCCGACTCGGCGGGGTCAGTCGTCAGCGGACCTATCAGATCACCCGCCGTGATGATTTTCCACGCCCTGCTGCTGATCTGGCTCAAGGCAAAGTCTGGTACGCCGAAGATGTCGAAGAGTGGATGAAACGGCATCGGCAGGATCAGGCCGTTACCGACGAACCGTGACTCCGGCGGCGTCGAACTCGCCGCGAGCGTGTGGTCCGGCATCGGCGCGACCTTAGCTACGGCCTGTGAGCCGGCGCAGTGCGGTGATCGCGTTGGCGCTCTGGTCGTCGAGCCACTGCCGGTGCTCGCGGTCGTCGACCATGTCGAACAGGCTCTGGTAGAGCCGTTGCTCGCGGGCGAGCCAGAGGACCCGCATCGCCCGGTAGCGGTGCAGCGATCCGTCTGCCTCGGCGAGCTGGGCGCATCGCTGCTCGGCGTGGGGGTCGTGGCGGCCCAGCCATACCCCGAGCAGCGCGAGGTCGGCGTCGGGCGGATACATGCCGGCGAACTCGTAGTCGATGAAGATCAGTGGATGACCGGCGCTGGCCAAGGCGTTGCTGGCCAACGGATCGCCGTGTCCGAACACCAGCGGGGCGCTCGCGACCGCTTCCAGTAGCGGTTGCTGAATGTCGTCGGGCAGGTCGCCAGCTGCGGCGTAGCGGCGGATCCGGGCCGGCCAGTCGGTGGCGGGCGTGCTCAGCGGTCCTGGAGGAGGCCGCCATGCGGCGAAGCCGGTCAGGGCGTCGATCATGCCCGTCACGGTGTGCTCGGCAAGCAGGGGAGGGTATCGGTCGGTGTGCGGGGACGCCCCGGGCAGCCGCTCGATGATCAGCACGCGGCGGCCAGCATGATGCAGTCGCGGTACCGGCCAGGGCGGCGGCGTGGCCGCGAACGCCCGGTAGGCGATGACCTCGTGGGTGAAGCGTTTGACCCAGTGCCGCTCGGAGCTGGTCAGCTGTTTGGCGACTACGTCACGGCCGTGCCAGCGCCCGGAGATGGTGACGGTTTTATCGGTTTCTCGCAGCAGCTCGCCCGGCTGCCATCCGGGAAGACGATCGAGTGTGTCGACGTCGACGTCGACGGGGGCGGGGGCGGGGGCGTGGGCGTGGGGCGGCGTACTGGCCGTCTCGTGCACACGACCATCCTGCTGGGCGGCCACGCATTCGTCGAGTACCCGGCGCGCCCGAGTGACGGTGGCCGCTTAGGGGGCCCGCACCGGGCACCTTCCTGCCCTTGGAATCTCTCTGAGGCTTCGGACCGCCTGACCGGAGCTGCACGGCCTCACGTTCACGGCCCCGCCGTGCCGCAGACAGCGGCCTTACCCGTCGCGGGACAGCCCAAGACAGCTACGGACAGCTATATCGCGCAGATCCGAGCAGGCAGGGTCGTCAGGGAAAGCGATCGACACCCAGGCCCGGCACCCATCTCGCCTCCGCGCTGTATCCAACGGTCCGGCTCAGACGAGACGGCGAGCTCCCGTCGGCGCGGTCGCGGCCGGCTCACTGCACGCACGGCCGGTGATGCCGCCAGCATCACCCGGCTCCCCGAGCCAACGTCGCACGCAATGCCTGTCCGTTGCCGCCGCGCCGCCCCCGAATCCGTCTGCGGAGACCCTTCCCATGACCATCGCCCTGCGATCCCAGCCCGACCCGACCACCGTCGTCCCCGATGTACTGCGCCGCTACCGACTCGCGATCAGCCTGATGTTCGCCATCGCCGGCATGACCATCGGCACCTGGACCGCGCGGATCCCCGCCATCCAACACACCATCAAGATGGCCGACAGCAAACTCAGCGTCTGCCTGCTCCTGCTCGCGGTCGGCGGACTGCTCGGCATGCGCGCCGCCAGCCGGCTCGTCGACCGGCATGGCAGCACGACGGTCATGGTCCTGCCCTCGCTCGCCCTCGGTGGTGCGCTCCTGCTCGTGGCCCACGCCCCGACGTGGACCACCTTGGCGGTCGCCCTTCTCACTTTCGGCATCCTGCATGGCACCCTCAACGTCGCCATGAACGCCGCGGCCGTCTCGTGCCAGACCGCGTACGGACGGCCGATCATGACCTCGTTCCACGCGCTGTTCAGCATCGGCGGCGTCCTCGGAGCCCTGCTGTCCGCCGCCTGCGCCCGTATCGGCTTCAGCGTCGCCGACACCTTCGCCGCCGTCGCCGTCATATCCACCGCGGCGGCCGGATGGGCGATCCACCGCCTCATCCCAGCCCCTGCTTCAAACCGCACCGGCCAGGAGCCGACATCGCCGACCGAACCGGGGCAGCGGCGGCCGCGAACCCGGATCTTGCTGCTTGGCCTACTCGCTTTCAGCGCTCTGATCAGCGAAGGCGCCGCAGCCGACTGGGCCAGCACCTACCTCACCCGCCTCGGTGCGACCCCCACAATGGCCGCGACTGCCTATGCCGCCTTCGCCGCGAGCATGACCCTTGGCCGGCTTACCGGTGACCGTCTGAACGCTGCCATCGCACCCAACGCGCTGTTGCGCGGCTGCGGTGTGATCGGCGGCGGCGGCCTTGCCCTCGGCCTGATCGGCGGGACCCCGCTGACCGCCATTGCCGGGTTCGCCTGCCTCGGAGCCGGATTGGCCCTTGTCGTCCCACTGCTCTACTCCACTGCCGGCGGCCTCGACCCGGCTCGCCCCGGCGCCGCGCTGTCACGCGTCGCCGCTCTGGGCTACCTCGGCTACGTCACCGGACCGGCCATCATCGGCGGCGCCGCTATGCACGTCGGCCTCGGCAACGCCCTGCTCATCCTCCCCGCCCTCGCGACCCTGCTGGTCATCGCCGCCCCGGTCGTGCACCAAAGCCGCGGCCGACACCACCGACCGGCAAACGCGCCCAGCCGGAGCCCGCTGGCGCTAGCCGGGCGCGACGACACACCACCTCCTGCCCGCCAGATCCCCAAGCCGGAGGTCATCACCATCCACGCCGACCAGCCGGTCGCCGAACTCGAAGGAGCCTTCCGATGAACGCCACGCTCACCCGTACCGGCACCGCGACGATCGCCGCCGCCGCGAGACCCTCGCCGAGCGACAAGAAGAACAATGCCACCCGGATCACCGCCCGAACCCGGCGCGGCACACCGCTGCTGCTGATCATCGCCGCCGCCATCGCCGCGGCCCTGCCGCTGATGGGCGCCACCCCGGCGCAAGCCGCCACGGACTCAGACTCGCCCCCCGGTACGGGCGCCATCTCGACGCTGGCCGCGTCCGGCTGCCGGGCGGCACCGTACTCGTTCCACTTCGAGGGCTACGGCGGTCTGGCCTTTCCGGAGGACCCCACCGGCCAGTGGAACTACTCGACCACGCCGGTGCTGAAGACCACGACGCAGTGCCGGGACATCAACGTCAAGAACACGACCGGGGGCAAGATCCGGGTCTGCGTCATGTTCGGGAAGACCGGTAACACCTGCAATTACCAAACCAACATCGCGGCCGGCGCCTGGGCGAACGCGGCCACGAACGTCAAGGACTACACGTACTTCCGAATGCGGCTCGGGATCCTTTACAACACTCCCGGTTACGCGGCCAGCGCGACCGGGGTGTCGGACTTCTAAGCCGGTCTACAGCCCAAGCTGAAGCATCGAGACCAACGGCAGGGAGTCGTTGCGGTTCGCAGCGGCACCCTGCCGCCCTAATGAGATAGAGCCTCGACCTGACCGGGCCGGAGCCTTAGGAACCTCCAGCCAACCCGTGCCCGGCGCCGCGACACCTCTCCGATGGCGCCCCTCGGACACGTCCAGGCCCAGTCATCATCGGTGCCGCGCCCATCCATCTGTGAACAGGCCATGCCCTGTTCATCCTTCTTGTTCTCGCCGACGTGCGAATCGCCGCCGCCATAGTCGTCCGACCGACGCAGGCCGGACCTGTTACGGCCGAGCGACGTAGTCACGCTCCAGACACAGCGGTCTGAAGCGTCGGTCAGCAAATGTCCGCCACAGAGACAAGCCCTGTTCTCGTCAACGGAGAGTCCGACTCATGAACCGACGCGCCACTCCCGCCAGCGCTCTGGCAGCTCTCGCAGTCGCCACCATCGGTTTGAGCGCCTGCACGGGTACATCCACCACTAGCCCCGACCAGACCTCAAAGACCGCCACCACGACGCCAGCAAGCGAACTCGCCACGGCAACTAGTACGTTAGCGGAGCAGACGTTCGCGATGACCATGACTGTGAAGATCGACGGTACGGACGCGCGGCTCACCGGCGCCATGGACCCGGCTCATAAACGGGGCGCCTTTACCGCCACCACCGACGTCGACGGTCGACGCTCTGTTCAGGAGTGGCGCCTCATCGGGAGCGATATCTATCTCAAGACCAACACGCCGGCCTTGCCGGGTACCAGTGCCAAGCCTTGGCGACGAATCGATGCCAAAGCCTCCGGCGGCAATCTAGCGGATGGCCTCAACGGCGCTAAGATCGCAGACCCACTCCGTCACGCTACGGCCGTCCAGCGCACGGGCAAGGGACACTACAGCGGGTCGATCACCGCGGCATCGCTGTCCGGATTCCTTGACTCGTCCGCCTCGAGCTCTGGTCCAAGCGCTCCGACGAGCGCCCAGGTGAACTTCGCGGCCGAAGTCGACGGCCAGCATCGTCTGACCCGCTTCCATCTCGACGTGCCGCGTGCCAAAGGCGGCACGTACCCAATCGACATCGTCTACTCGGGTTTCGGTGAGTCGGTCGACGTGCAAGCACCGCCAGCTGACCAGGTCGCCGACAGCGCGGGCTGAGCGATTGCTCGGCGAGATTCGGGGTCCGCACCACCCGCGAGGCGATCCTGGCCTACCTGCGGCGAAAGGCACCGTCGGTCGAACCACCCTCTACCCGAGTACTACCGCCTGTGGCGGCAATGTTGCAGCTTGCCGTCAACCTAGACGCTGCCTAAGACCTCTTGCAGCTTGCGAGGGCGCCGTTGCGGGTCCCTCCCCCGTGGAATGCGCAACGGCGCCCGAACTACGATCGACAGTGACCGGGATGCTGGCTCTTTCTGGCTAATCACTAAATTGTTCATCTCCGGGCCAGCAAATGCCTTACTTCGCCGTCTCAGCAGCAGAAGTCGGTCGGTCAGCGGCTCGTGACGTCCAGACTGTACGCCGAGCCAGCGCGATCAACGATTCAGCCAGACAATTGGCTTCGACGATTGCAGACCCGTTGGGCGTCAGAACGCTCACTACCCCGCAGCGGTGGCAATACCAGGACAGCCGCCAAAGGCTACGCGCACGAGCAATCAACGATCGACCAGCATCGAGCTCGCCGCGACGCGCTCGCGGCAAGCTGCCGAATCCAGCGGCCACTACAGCAAGCAGAGCAGCGCCGCACCACGCGCCCGCCGATCCGGGCGACGCCAACGCGAGCTGTAAGCACCACAGCACACTCAGCGCTCCTATTCCACCGGCAACAGCCGGACCTGTCGTTGGCCGACGTATCGTCGGCGGAGCCAGCGCGCTTGCCAAAGCCGTCGTCTGAAGTGCCCTGGTGTCAACAGGTACGACATAGCCGTAGCGATCGATCGCTGCGCCGCGTACCAGTGCGCTCGACTTGCCGTCACGAACGACTGCTCCTACCTGCGCGAGCTGGTCCACCGCACCGCATCGCAGGCACGTCGGCTTCGTTAGCCGCGACGGCTGAATCGTCCCACTTTTCACCATCCCAACCCCGTTCCTAGCTGGCCCTCAAAACAATGAAAACCATCCAAAGAATATCGCAAATCGCATCATTAGTCGAATCGAGAATTGGCCGGGTCGTTGCCCGGCAATTGTGTGATCCCGAGTCCCGAAATCGACGCACGCGACGACGCCATCGCGACACTCACCGACCTCCTCGCGACACCCATCCCGGAGGCAGCACCAGCCACTGACCCAGGCGACGCTCAACGTCGACCCCTAGAACAACGCCGCGACTCACTTCGCCAACGACTCCGCGAACTGTCGCAGCAGCGAACCTTGCTGGACGCTCAGACCCGAGGAGAAAACGGATACCGAAGCGCGGCGCTAGGCGGCGCCAGCAGACTACAAAGCCTCGACCTGATGCCCAACCAGGACGAGCACGATCACGCATCCTGCCCGATGTGCGGAAGCGAACTCTCCGAGCCGGACCCCGAGGTCGCAGAACTACAACAGACACTGGACGACCTGCGCAGCCAACTCCGCGCAGTCGACACGGCACGCCCACGGCGCATAGCGGCCCTCACCGAACTCGACCGCCTCGCCGACACCGCCCGGCAAGAACTTCGCACCACCGAGAGTGCAATCGACGGCTTACGTGCAGCTAAAAACGCCCTCGATGGATCACGAAGACTCGCAGAAACCCAGGCTTTCACCAAAGGTCGCATCGACCTGTACCTCAACCGAATTCGCCGAGCCGGCGATGACGGCCAACTCGCCGACCTCCGGATTCGGCGGCAGCTCGCCGAACGCGCAGTCGAGCGTCTTGCCGCCGAGCTCGACCCGGACGAAGAACGCGAACAACTCACCTCCCGCCTGCTGGCCATCGCGGACGACATGACACGCTGGGCCGACCAGCTTCACCTCGAACACCGCGGCCGCAACGTCCGGCTCGATCCCAGTCGCCTCACGGTCGTCACCGACACCGAGGCTGGGCCAGCACCATTGTTTCGTATCGGCAGCGCCGAAAACTGGATCGGCTACCACTTGGTCGCCCACCTTGCACTACATCGCTTCTTCGTGCGGCAGAACCGACCTGTGCCGCATCTGCTCATGCTTGATCAACCGACCCAGGCCTACTACCCGTCTGAAGTGGAACAACGCGACGGAGTGCCCAGCGACAACGACGACCGCGCCGCGGTTCGGCGACTCCTCCCACTGGCGGTCCTACGTGACGCCGATGGACAGGACACGTCGCCGCGACAGCGCCTTCGGCAACCGCATCCTGTACGGGCAGGCCCTTCTAGCGACCGCCCCTCAGGGTCTCGACGACGGGGGAAACCGGCTCTCGCAGGGGTTGGCCCGGGCGGCTTGACTGCCCTGATCCGGGAAGGCCGGCGGGAGAGGGACACCACCGATGACCCCTGCTGGCACAAGATCACCGGTGCTCCCGGTGGGAGCACGGGATGAGCGCCAGAGCCACGAACAGCCACAACCCGATACAGATTTGACGGTCCCATATCCGGACAGATATACTTTTACCAGGTCAGCGACCGGATAGCTGGAGGGGTTCAATCCCCCTCCGGACACCAGTTTCGGTGGAAAATCACCGATCTGGCGGGTTTTCACGGAGCCAGGTGTAGACCCGATGAGCGTCTATGCGCAAAAAGAAGATCAATCGTCAGGCCATTGGTTGATGGCCTGACCTTTGGCGTTTCCCGGGTGCGAGCGTCCGGGGTGTGCCGACGATGAGCGGCGTGAGTTCGTCGACCGGCTCGGGTGCGGGGCGTCACGAGCGGATGATCGGCGCGTTGGTGCCGCCGGCGACCCGGCGCGTATCGCCGGCGGTGCCGTTGGTGGACGCGATGCTGCCGAGACTGGCGTTGCCGACGGACGTCGGGCCAGGATCGGTGTTGCTCGATCAGGCCCGGCTGGATGCTTCGGGCCGGTTCTCGGCCCGGAACCTGTTACGGGTGTTGTCCTGGCTGCCCGGTCATCGTGTTGACGCCGCTGTGGCCGGCGAGGCCGTGGTGTTCGGCGGTTCCGAGACCGGCCGCCAGCAGGTGGGCAGCCGGGGTGAGCTCACAGTGCCCGCGGCGGCCCGGTCGCTGGCCGGGTTCGACCGCGGTGCACCCGTGGTCCTGGTCGCCGTCGCCGATCGGGACCTGCTGATCGTGCACAGCCACGCGCTGCTGGTCCGTCTGCTGGTCGAGTTCTACGCCGCGGAGCACGGCGATGACCGTTGATCCCCGCCGCGTCGCCGCAGCCCACGCTTTACTGGCCCAGCTCGGCGTCAGCGTCGAGGACCTGCAGGCCGCACCGGCCGAAGTGCCGGCGATGCCGACCGTAGCGCAGTACCTGCCACGAGTTCAGGCGGCCGCGAGCCCGTCGTCGTGCCGCACCTACGGCACCTACTGGGCCCGGATGGTCCAGGCGTGGGGCGACTGGCCGCTCGACACGGTCGCAGCCACCGATGTGGAAGCGTTGCAACGTGACTGCGCGGCGAGCGCACTTCGACGAGCCAACGGCCGCGGCGGCCGGCACGCGGGAGAAAACGTGATCAGCGCGGCGCGGGCGTTCTTCACCCGGGCAATTGCCGACGGATTCATCGCCGTCGGCGCGAGCCCGGCGCAT
This sequence comes from Actinoplanes sp. NPDC051411, assembly GCF_040682075.1. Classification (NCBI taxonomy): domain Bacteria; kingdom Bacillati; phylum Actinomycetota; class Actinomycetes; order Micromonosporales; family Micromonosporaceae; genus Actinoplanes; species Actinoplanes sp. NPDC051411. The sequence continues at coordinate 22,779 of NZ_JBFBAD010000101.1, forward strand.
CAGGTCAGCAAACCACGCCGGCTGCCCAGCCACCGCCGGGCGCTGACCGCCCGGGAACTCGCCGACATCAACACGGTGGCGCGCACGAGCGGCAATGATGTGGTGCTCGACGCGTTGCTGCTGCGCTTGCATACCGAGACCGCGTGCCGTCGTGGAGGTGCTCTCGCGTTGCGGTTGATCGACCTCGACGTCAGGCAGGGGTTGGTGCGGCTGCGGGAGAAAGGCGAAACTCTTCGCTGGCAACCGATCACTCTGGACCTGGCCGCCCGGCTGTTGGAACACGCTGCTGCTCGCGGCGCGGCGCTGCCCGGAGATCAACTGCTGCGTTTCCGCAACGGCAGCGGGCTGACGTCGCGCCGCTACGACCAGATGTGGAAACGGATCGGCCAGCGGCTGCCGTGGGTCGCCGCGCAGAACGTGTCCACCCACTGGCTACGACACACCACATTGACCTGGGTAGAACGCAACTTCAGCTACGGCATCGCCCGCGCCTACGCCGGGCATACCGACAACACCGGGCCAGCCACCACCACCTACATCAAAGCCGACCTGCAAGCCGTCGCCACCGCACTCGCCGCCCTCACCGGGCAGCCGCATCCACTCGCGACGACGCTCGAGGAACTCGGCTTCCGTGGCTAATGACATGATCAGCGTCGCGTGTTCAAGCTGACGCAACACCACGACAAACTCGAATATGTCACCGCCTGGGTGCGTCAGTGCGTGCCGTGCTGCCGTGCTGCCGTGCTGCCGTGCTGCCGTGCTGCCGTGCTGCCGTGCTGCCGTGCGACGGTATCGGCCACGTTCCGATGGGTGCCGGCCAGGCCGCGGGTGTCGAGCACGCCCGCGTACGGCTTGGTGCTGTCCGGCTTGACGAGCGGCCCGCGGCGTACCCAGACATCGGCCGGGCGGATCAGGTAGTTGGTGGTCAGGACGGTCGCCGCGTGGGCGAGCAGGAACTCCAGAATCCGGTGCAGCTTCTCGCTGTTACGCGAGTACCGGCTCAGAGCCGAGCTGCACAGCAGGAAGTCACCTTCCGCCGCCTTCTCCAACAGGTCCACCAGGCCCTTGTCGAAGCGGGGGTCGATCGCGCTGAATACAGTGATGCCGTCGTCGTCGGCACAAGGCGCCGTGACCACCTCGTCGCCGGACGGCAGATCCAGTATCGGGGCCACGGGCAGTCGTAGCGGGCCGCGGCCGCCGTCGGCGAAGGTGTCGGTCAGCGCGTCCAGGCACGCCCACGCGCGCGGGTATCGCTCGGCCAGCCCGGCGAACGGATTCGGACCCGGCAGGTCGACGGGTTGACGGCGGCGGGCGGCCAGCAGGTGGGAGAGCGGGCCGGCCGCGTACTGAGTCGCCGGGATGATCCCGCCGTGCAACGGGCCGTCGTGGTGGGCCTGTGGTTGCGGATGACCTCGTCCAGGTCCGCCCGGCGTTGGCGGCCTGCGCAGAGCCGGCCTCGTGACGCAGCACCTGGACGAGTCCCCGTAGTTGAGCATCGGTCAGGCCGGTGTTGAGGCCGATGGTGAATTGCGACCGCAGGTGTGACTCCGTGCGCTTGAGCGTGGCCAGCGCGGCGATGTCGCCACTTCCCGGCTGCGCCAGTCGAGATTGTCGCCGCTGAAGATGTCACCGAACAGGTGCGCCTTGAGGAACTCATCGATCGCCGGTGCGAAGTCGAACATGGGCCCGGTGGCGGGGGCGCGGGTCAACTCAGTCTGGTTCGCGGTGCCGAGCGCGAGGATGCCCGTACCGTCGGGCAACAGACTCGTCCCCGGACCGCTCTCGTCCTTGATGCCCTTGTCCTCGCGTTGCTCCAGCACGGTCATGAACGTGCCGATGCCGTTGAGACTGCGGGAAAAACCGGCGTAGGCGTACATCTGCACCAACACCTCCTTGACCTGGTTCACCGTCACACCAGCGTCCAGGCCCTGGTTCAGCGCCGTCGTCAGCCGGGGCACGTCACCGCCGGCGGTGAACGCGCCGATCATGGGGATCGCGGCATTCTGGTCGTTCAGCGCGCCGGTCTGCTGGGGTCACCGGCAGGAGACTGTCAGAGCCCGACGGTCTGGCCGCCGTCGACGACCAGCGCGTGGCCGACGGTGAACGCGCCCAGGTCGGAGCACAGCCACAGCACCGCGGAGGCGATCTCCTCGGGCCGTCCCATCCGCCCGACCGGTTCCTGGCCGATCACGCGCTGCCGGCCCGCCTCGGTGCCGCCGGAGAAGCGGTCCATCATCGGGGTCTCGATGATGCCGGGGCAGACCGCGTTGACCCGCACCCCGGCGGCCGCGTAGTCCAGGGCGGCGGCTTTGGTGAGCCCGATGACCGCGTGCTTGGACGCGGCGTAGGCGCTCTGCCCGGCGATGCCGATCACGCCCGCACCGGAGGAGGTGTTCCGATCGCGCCGCCGCAGCCGGTCGCGAGCATGGCCGGGACCTCGTGCTTCATGCCGTAGAAGACGCCGCGCAGGTTGATGTCGAGGATGCGGTTCCAGTCCTGGTCGCTGATCTCGTGCAGCGGCGCGACGGGCTGTTCGACGCCGGCGTTGTTGAACGCGAAGTCCAGCCGGCCGAACTGCCGCACCGCTGCTGCCACCGCGGCTGCGACGTCGTCGCTGCGGGTCACGTCGCACAGCACCGGCAGCGCCTGCCCGCCCTGGTCCTCGATCAACCGGGCGGTCTCGTACAGGTCCTTCTCCGATTTGTCGGACGCCGTGACAGCGGCGCCCTGCGCGGCGAAGGCCAGCGCCGTGGCGCGGCCGATACCGCTGCCCGCGCCGGTGATGAAAGCAACCCGGCCGGAGAACTGTTCGGTCCTCGTGTCGGTCATGGTGCGTCGTCCTCTCCGTAGTGGAGGTCTGCTCCAGCTGCTGGGGTTGATCGCCGCTCGCTGGCATCGGTCCCGTCACACTGCCGGGCAGAGGGAATTCACGGGAGCCGGCCGCTCGATGACGATCACGATGGCGGAGTCGGTATGCGGCGGACCTGCGGACATTGGGGGGATCCATGGAAGTGACATCAACGCGATGGCCGCAGCGAACATCACTTCATACCGGGGTCACACGCACGTCCCGGTCCCTTCTTGGCGGACGGGTAGTGACCCAAGGCGGCGAATCGGCTGCGGGCGCAACAGGGCCTTGACGGCGCGGCGCTCATCCATGGCCTGATAGCCCTCGGCGGCTCGGTCGAGGGGCAGGTCGAGGTCGAAGACCCGGCCCGGGTCGATGGTGCGGTCGCCGATCAGCTCCATCAGGTCGGGCAGGAACCGGCGTACCGGGGCGGGACCGCCGTGCAGGTGCACCAGGGCGCCGAACAGCTCCATGCCAGGAAGGGCCACGTCGTGGGTGACGCCCACGAAGCCGACGTGCCCACCGTGGCGGGCCGAGTTGATGGCCTGCATCATCGACTGCTGGGTGCCGACGGCCTCGACGACCGAGTGTGCGCCCAGCCCGCCGGTCAGCTCCTTGATCCGCTCGATGCCCTCGTCGCCGCGCTCGGTGACGATGTCGGTGGCACCGAACTCGAGGGCCAGCTTCTGCCGCGACTCGTGGCGGCTCATCGCGATGATCCGCTCGGCGCCCAGCTGCTTGGCGGCCAGGACCGCGAGCAGGCCGACGGCGCCGTCACCGACGACCGCGACGGTCTTGCCCGGTCCGGCCTCGGCGGCGACCGCGGCGAACCAGCCGGTGCCCAGCACATCAGAGGCGGCCAGGTAGCCGGCGATGAGATCGGCGGGTGGTACCTCGGGGTGGCGACCAAGGTGCCGTCGGCGAGGGGGATCCGCGCGTACTGCGCCTGGGTGCCGACGGTACCCATCAGGACCCGGTGGATACAGCCGGACTGGTAGCCGGCCCGGCAGATCTCGCACGTGTTGTCGGAGGCCCAGAACGAGCCGACGACGGACTGACCCGGCTTGAGGGTGCGGACCTCGCTGCCGACTTCCTGGACGATGCCGACGTACTCGTGACCCATCGGCGTCGCCCCGTCCAGCTTTTCGATGCCCCGGTACGGCCACAGGTCGGAGCCGCACGCGCAGGCCGCCGACACCTTGATGATCCCGTCGGTGGGCTGTTCGATCCGCGGGTCCGGACGGTCCTCGACACGGACATCGCCCGGGCCGTGCATGACAACACCACGCATGACGAATCTCCTCGCGATCGTGTTTCTGTACCTCCAGCACACCGCGTCGGTGTCGCGCGGGGAAGTTTCTGCTGATAGGTGTACCGGCAGAGCACGGCAACCAGGTTTAGAACCGGCCAGATCCCACGCGGGACGCCGACGGCACGAATCGGTAGCCCGTGTCGCGCAGCAGGCCGCCGGACCGGCCATCAGCTCAGAATGTTCTGCGGCGTCGTTGCGCCCCGGGCCAGCATGAGCAGCCCGACCATGGACAGGACGGCACCGCCGACCATGATCAGCGCCATCGGCACCGCGGTGTGTTCACCGCCCAGCCCGGCGATCGGGGCGATGGTCCCGGCGGCGACCCACTGGACGAACCCGAGGACCGCCGACCCGGTGCCGGGGTGCTCCGGCACCTCGGCCGACGCCAGTGCGCCGCCGTTGGCGATCATCAGCCCTTGGGCGGTCATCAGCACGAAGAAACAGCCGACGGCGAGCAGCAGCGGCGTGCCAAACCACCACGCGCCGGCCAGCATCACGACACCGGCCGCGAGCGCGGCCACCTGACCGACGAGGATGACCTTGCGGGTGGCGACCCGGCCCGCCAGCCGGGCGGCGACCAGCGCGGCCACGGTCATGCCGGCCGCGTTGGCCGCGAAGTCGGCCGAATAGGCGATCGGTGACATCCCGTTCATCGACTGCAGCACGAACGCCGACGTGGCGACGTAGGCGAACAACGCCGCCATGGCCGAGCCGGTGACCAGCAGGTAGCCGACGTAGCGGCGGTTGGCCAGCACCTGGCGCCCGGCGACTGCGAAGGCCCGCAGACCGCCGCTGTGCCGTTTGTCCGGGGGCAGGGACTCCGGCACGGCGACCAGCACCGCGATCAGCATCGCCACGCCCATGGCCGCGACGGTCCAGAACGACACCCGCCAATGCGACAACTGCAAGATGACCGCGCCGAGCAGCGGCCCGGCGATCGGGGCGACCCCGCCGACCCCGGCGATGACGTTCAGCACCCGTACGAGGCGGTCACCGGTGGCGAGGTCCACGATGATCGCCCGGCCGATCACCATCGCCCAACCGCCGGTGAAGCCCTGCACCAGCCGCGCCACCATCATCACCCCGATCGACGGGGTGAGAGCACACACGATCGAGGCGACCGTCATCAGCACCAGCGCGGCGAGCAACGGCCGGCGCCGGCCGCGTTGATCCGACACCGGCCCGCCGATCAACTGCCCCAGGGCCATGCCGACGAAGAACGTGGTCAGGGTCAGCTGCACCTGCGTCGCCGACGCGGACAGATCACCGGCGACCCGCGGGAACGCCGGCACATACATGTCGGTCGCCAGCGGCGCGATCGCGGTCAGAAAGACCACCGTGGCGATCAGCCCGGAAGTCAGCGCGACCCGGCGGCGGGCGACGGGCAGCGCGGGGTTGGACGTCAAGAGAGGCACCCGACAAGCACACCCTCATCCGGGGCCGTCAGGAAGTCACCGACGATGGATGCACCAGCAGTACATCCTTCAGGCGCGGATGGGCGGACCTCCCGAGGCGGCCTGTAGTCCCAGGCCGGTGCGACGTTCGCTCGGCGCCGCACTACCCGGCCTCGCGGAGCCGCTCCTTGAGGTGGATGTCATTGCGGTTGCTGTGCGGTGGGCTCCGCAGCATGAGGCTGCGACGGTGCGGGTCGGGCCAGGAGCAGAACGATGAGGACGCCGATGAGGACGAAGACGGCGTAGCCGGCGGCGATCTGCACCAGGCTGAACGTGGTGGTGAGGCGACCGGCGATCAGGCTCGGGATGCCGGCGCTGCTGTAGTTGAGAGGAACACTGTCGCCAGCAGACCGGCGCGGTCGGCCGGACCGGTGCCGGCGAGCAGGCTACGCATGCCGCCGGTCTGGGCGACGCCCAGCGTGACCCCCGCGAGCAGGCTCACGGCCAGGAACGGCCCGATCGCCGCCGCGCCCAGGGTGACCAGGATTCCGCCTACACACAACGCGTAGGCGAGGGCACCGAGGCGCATGGCGCGGTCCGGGCGCAGCCGTGCGGTCAGCGGGCCACCGAGCAGGGCGAGCACGGTGAACGAGCCGAACACCGCGCCGGCTGTCAGCGACGCCGGGGAATGGAGTTGTTGCAGGGCGATGGAGGGTCCGAAGGCCTGGTAGAAACCGCCGAGTGACCAGGTGGCCAGGATCAGCCCGGCCATGGTCAGCAGCGGGCGGCCGGCACCGGCCGGGACGTGCACCCTGGGACGTAGCGAGCCGGCCGCTTGCCGCAGAGTGGTGCGGGTGACGGTTTCCGGGCTCAGCACGATCAGAACTACCGCGGCCAGCAACAGAGCGAGCACCAAGGAGTAGGTCAGATGCCGGGGTGCCGGCGCCTGGTCCACGAGCGCGCCGGACAGCAATGCACCCAGCGGGATGCCGAGCATCGGGGCGGCGCTGGTCACTGCTGCCGGTAGCCAGCGCGGGTGTTCGGGTGCGGAGTCGACGACGAACGCGCCCAGCGCGCTGGAGGCCAGTCCGGTGGCCAGGCCTTGCAGGGCCCGGCCGGTAGCGAGCGGGGCGAGCCCGTCGACGCCGAGCAGTATGACCAGCCCGAGCGCCGAACTGGTCAGCGCGCCGGCACCGACCAGGCGCCCGAGATGGTCCGACAGCCGGCCGAAGACGAGCAGCGAGACGGCGGCCGCCGCCAGGTAGACCGCGGTGACCACGGACAGATCCGCGTTCGTCAGCCCGTCGTGGGCTCGGTAGAGGTTGTACAGCGGTATCGGCGTACCCGCGGAGACGAAGATCAGCACGAACGAGGCGGACGCGACCACGAACCCGGCGGTACGCGACAGCCGACGCGCCGCGGTGTGAGAAGCGATGGCGGTGGACGTGGCCGGTCCCTTCCGAGTGATGGATGCTAACCGCGCACGACAGACGTCGATCGCCGGCACGGTGCAGGGAGATGCACGCTGAACGAGCAAACGCACTCGCCGGGCGCCGAGGAAGTCCCTGACGATGGGTGTACTGGCAGGGCATCGCAGGACGACCGGGGTCGTCGTACCGTCGAGGGCATGGACAATCGAGCCGAGGTCCGCGAGTTCCTCACCACGCGCCGCGCGAAGATCAGCCCGGAACAGGCCGGTCTGCCCGTCTCCGGGCAGCGCCGGGTGCCCGGGCTGCGCCGCAGCGAGGTCGCCGCCCTGGCCGGGATGAGCGTCGAGTATTACGCCAAACTCGAACGCGGCACCCTCGCCGGGGTCTCCCCCGGCGTCCTGGACGCGATCGCCCGCACCCTGCGGCTCGACGACGCCGAACGCGCCCACCTGATGCGCCTCGCCCACGAGGCCGACGGCAGCAACGCCGTCCTGCGCCCGCACCGCCGGCCCAAGCAGTGGCAGGTGCGGCCCAGCCTGCAATGGTCGCTGGACGCCATCACCGCCGGCCCGGCCATCGTCGTCAACAACCGCCAGGACCTGCTCGCCGCCAATCACCTCGGCCGCGCCATGTACAGCGACGTCTACGCCGACCCCACCCGGCCACCGAACTTCGGCCGGTTCACCTTCCTCGACAGCGCCGCCCGCCGCTTCTACCCCAACTTCGACGTCGCCGCCGACATGACCGTCGCGAACCTGCGCACCGCCGCCGGTAAAGACCCCCACGACAAAGGCCTGCACGACCTCGTCGGTGAACTGTCCACCCGCAGCGACGACTTCCGCCGCCGCTGGAGCGCCCACAACGTGCGCACCCACGGCACCGGCGTCAAAACCTTCCACCACCACGTCGTCGGCGACCTCGAACTCGCCTACGAAAGCATGGATCTGCGGGCCGAACCCGACCTGACCATGACCCTGTACGCGGCGCAGCCCGCCTCCCCCACCGAAGACGCCCTGCGACTGCTCGCCTCCTGGGCGGCCTCCAACCAGACCGACACCGCCGACGGGCGGCTCACCACCCGCTGACCTGCGATGCCCGCGACCGCATGGCAGCCGCGCCCAGTTTGAAGGAGCACCATGACCACGATCGCCATCATCGGCGCCGGCCGAGGTCTGGGCGCCGCCGTCGCCCGCACGTTCGGGGCCGAGGGCTTCGCTGTTGCCCTTATCTCGCGCAACCAGCAACACGTCGACGAACTCGCCGCAGACCTGACCGGCAACGGTGTCAACGCTCGCGGGTATGCCGCTGACGTCCGCGACCCGAAGTCCCTGACCGCCGCCCTGGACCGGGCCGCGCAGGACCTCGGTTCGATCGAAGTCCTCGAATACAGCCCGCTGCCGCAGACGGAATTCCTGCGCCCGGTCCTGGAAACCACCATGGACGACCTGGCCGCCGCCATCGAGTTCTCCGTTTACGGTCCGGTCACCGCGGTCGGACATGTGCTGCCTGGCATGCGGGCCCTCGGCCGGGGATCGATCCTGTTCGTCAACGGCGGCTCCGGCGCACGCCCCAACCCGAAAGTCGCCGGCACCTCCATCGCCTTCGCCGGCGAGGCCGCCTACGCCCGGATGCTGCACGACACCCTCGAATTCGAGAGCATCCAGGTCGGGCAGCTGATCATCCCCGGCGCGATCCAACCCAGACATCCCACGCATGATCCGGACATCCTTGCCGGCCGGCTTTGGCACCTGCACACACATCCCGCTGAGTTCCGGGTCTTCGCCGACGAGATGCCGCCTACCACCTGATTCCGCCTGTCGACTACCGGCCGATGACCGGGCGCGCCGACCGCTTCGCCAAGACCCCCGACCTCCGCGTCCCCGTCCCCCGGTCACCGGTCGCGCAGGTCGTTGCGTTTAGCGGCCGCTCTGTCAGTCGATGAGGGTGCCTCCGTCGACGACGACGATGCTGCCGGTCATGTAGCTTGCGGCGTCACTGGCGAGGAAGAATGCGACCTTCGCGATGTCGTCGGGTTCGCCGAGCCGGCGCATCGCGATGTGGCTGGTGATCTGTTTGACGTTCTCGGTTGACGAGTCGTCCATGGCGTCGACGCCGGGGGTACGGATCAGTCCGGGGGCGATGCCGTTCACGCGGATGTTGAACTTGGCGAGGTTGAGTGCGAGTGATTTCGTGAGCATGACGACACCGCCCTTGGAGGCGTCGTAGGTCTCGAAGTCGATGTTCGGCTTGTACCCGCCGATGGAAGCCAGGTTAACGATCGTGCCGGCTCGCTGCTGAGCGCGTAGGGCACGTACGAAGGACTGGCTCTGGAACATCATGCCGCGCTCAAGGCGCGAGTAGTAGTCGCAGGTGATCCCGGCCAGCAGGGCCACCTCAGCGCGGCGCAGCCCGGGAACGCGGCGAGTGCCGCCGAAGGACGGTAACCCGGCCTTGTCGGGGGTAAGCCTGGCACGCCGGGAGGCCAGGAACTGGCGAACGTCGTCCTGGGTGTCCATGACAGCCACGCTACGGCCGTGGATGCCCGGCCAAGGAGGCCCTGTCAGTACATGCATCGACAGGCCCTCCCACCGGTACGCCCGAGCGTGTTCCATAGAGCGTGAGACCCGGACCGGTGAACGTCGTCGCTGGTCAACAACGTTCGCGCGACCCTGCGGTAGTTCGCACCGAGGAGCACATCATGGAACTTCAGCCCGTCCGTCAGACTGTCAAGACGCCCGCTTCGTGGTTCACCGGCGACGTCTACATGACCCCCATCTACAACGGGACCGGCCCGTCGCGGATGACTGCCGCCCTCGTGCGGTTCACGCCCGGCGCCCGCTCGAACTGGCACTTCCACGCGGTCGGCCAGACCCTGCACGTCCACGAGGGCGTCGGCCTGGTCGGCACCCGGGACGGCTCAGTCCTGCGCATCCACGCCGGCGAGACGGTCATCTGCCCGCCCGACGAGCAGCACTGGCACGGCGCCGCCGCCGACACGTTCATGAGCCACTTCGCGCTGCTGGAGAACAAGCCGGACGGCAGCGACCCCACCACCTGGCTCGAGCCGGTCACCGACGAGCAGTACGAGCAGGCCAACAAGAGCTGACCGCCGCCCCGCCGGATCGCACTATCCACGCAAGGAGGAGGACAATGGCTGACGAATTCGAGTTGGACCCGCGCCTGCAGGCGACGGCGACCATCGCGGCATTCACCGCCGCGGGGCAACTGTCACAGCTGCGTCAGGCCCTCACCGACGGCCTCGACGCCGGACTGACCATCAGCGAGATCACCGAAGTCCTGGTCCAGATGTACGCCTACGCGGGCTTCCCTCGCAGCCTCAACGGCCTCGGCACGTTCATGGCCCTGCTCGAGCAGCGCCGCGCGGACGGCATCAGCGACCCGGCCGGCATACAGCCCACCCCGCTGCCTACCGGCACGAACATCCTGCAGGTCGGCACCGAGAACCAGACCAAGCTCGCCGGCGCCCCGGTGACCGGCGCCCTGTTCGATTTCGCGCCGGCCATCGACCAGTTCCTCAAAACGCACCTGTTCGGCGACATCTTCACCCGCGACAACCTCGACTGGCAGAGCCGGGAAATCGCCACCGTCGCAGCACTGGCCACCCTCGACGGCGTCGAGTCCCAGCTGCAGTCCCACGTCGGTATCGCCCTCAACACCGGAGTGAGCGAGGCGAACCTGCGAGGACTGATCTCGACATTGCGAGCCCGCGTCGGACAACAGCAGGCCGACCGCGCCGGCGCCATCGTCGACGAGGTGCTGGCCAACAAGGCCGCCTGACATTCCACCGCTTCCGCCTTTCAGCAACAGGAGATCAAAACCCATGCGTGCCACCCTCATGTACGCCGCCGGTGACGTCCGCGTCGAGACCCTTCCCGACCCCACCATCCAGAAGCCGACCGACGCGATCGTGCGCGTCGTGCGCGCCTGTGTCTGTGGTAGTGACCTGCACCCGTTCCACGACCTGCCCGCCCAGGAGCAGGGGATGCAGATGGGTCACGAGTTCCTCGGCATCGTCGAGGGGGCCGGCTCCGACGTGGCCGGCGTCAAGGTCGGTGACCTGGTCGTCGCATCGTTTTCCTACCAGGACAACACCTGCGAATTCTGCCGCGCCGGCGTGCAGACCGCCTGCGTCCACGTCGGCTTCTTCAGTGCCGCCCAGGCCGAACTGATCCGCGTCCCCCTCGCCGACGGCACCCTCGTCAAGCTGCCCGTCGGCACCGACTCGGAGCTACTGCCCTCGCTGCTGACCCTCGCCGACGTCTACGGCACCGGCTACCACGCCGCCAAACGCGCCAACGTCACCGCCGGGGACACCGTCGCGGTCATCGGCGACGGCGCGGTCGGTCTGCTCGCCGTACTCTCGGCCAAGCAACTGGGCGCCGAGCGCATCATCCTGATGGGACGCCACAAGGCCCGTACCGATCTGGGCCTGGAATTCGGCGCCACCGACGTCGTAGCCGAGCGCGGCGAGGAAGGCATCACCACAGTCCGCGACCTCACCGACGGCGGAGCCCTGAAAGTCCTGGAAGCCGTCGGGCACCGGCCCGCGTACGACCAGGCCGTCGGCATCGTCCGCGCCGGCGGGGTCATCAGCCGCGTCGGCGTCCCGCAGTACGACGAGGCACCGGTCGGCTTCGCCAGCCTGTTCGGCCGCAACATCACCCTCAACGGCGGCCCGGCCCCCGTACGCGCCTACATCGACGAGCTGATGCCCGGCATCCTCAACGGCACCGTCAACCCCGGCAAAGTCTTCGACCGCAGCGTCTCACTCGACGAGGTGCCCGCCGCCTACCAGGCCATGGACGACCGCGAGGCCCTCAAGGTCCTCATCGCACTCTGACCACAGCGAACACGACGGACCCGCAACGGGCACCATGTCGGGGCGTCGCGCGTGCCCGCGTAGCGAAGGAACGTAAAAGCAATGACCACAACCGTCACTCTCAACAACGGTGTCGTGCTGCCCTCACTGGGCTTCGGCGTCTATCAGACCCGCCCGAGCAGACCGTCACCACCGTGCAGACGGCGTTGGAGTCGGCTACCGGCACATCGGCACCGCGGCCGCGTACGGCAACGAACGTGAGGTCGGTGAAGCGATCCGCCCGAACCAGCCGGTGCCCAGCACGTCGGCGGCCGCCAGCAGCGACGGGATCAGGTCCTCGTCCGGCAGCGACGGGGTCGCCACCAGGGTGCCGTCGGCCCACGGCACCCGCAGGTATTCGGCCTGGGCGCCGCCCGTGCCGACCGGGCTCGACGTGGATGCAGCGGCTCTGGTATCCGACCTGGCGGATCTCGCACGTGTTGTCGGAGGCCATGAACGAGCCGACCACGAACTGCCCCGGCTTGATCGCGGTACCTCGCTGCCGACCTGTTCGACGATGCCCACGACTCGTGACCCATCGGGGTGCACCCTCCTGCTTCTGAGTGCCACGGTTGGGCCACAGGTCGGAGCCGCACGCGCACGGGGCCGACACCTTGATGATCGCGTCGGTCGGACGCCTCGACCTCGGCTTCGAGGCCCTGCCGATTCCCGCCGACCCCGGCCTCCCGCTCACCGCCTACACCGCCGAATCCGGCGCCCCCGCCTCCGACGCGCTGCGGCTGCTGGCCAGCTGGGCCGCGGCTACCGCATCCTCCGACGCCTCCGGCGACCGACCGTAGATGAAGAACCGCGGCGGGGGGGGGGCGGGCGGGGGGGGGGGGGGGGGGTGCGACGCGGCCCCCCGGCGGGGGGGCGCGGGGCGTATGTGGCTGTC